>DATFFX010000397.1:0-4069 GCA_035249825.1 Gemmatimonadales bacterium
CGTCTGGGCACGGCCCGACAAAAGGGTGGGGAGGCAGACGCGATTTACGCCGGAACCGCCAGGATCGATGGATTGCCTTTCAATCTGGCGGTCATGAACTTCGCGTTCATGGGCGGATCGATGGGCTCCGTCGTGGGCGAGAAAATCGCCCGGCTGGCCCGGCGCTCATTGGAGAAGAAGATTCCCCTGGTCATCGTGTCCACCTCTGGCGGCGCGCGCATGCAGGAGGGCGTCCTCTCGCTGATGCAGATGGCGAAGACCTCCGCCGCCATCGCCCAGCTGCACCGTGAATGCATTCCGTATATCTCCATCCTGACGGATCCGACGACGGGAGGGGTCTCCGCCTCATTCGCGATGCAGGGCGACGTGATCCTGGCCGAGCCGGGCGCGGTCATCGGTTTTGCCGGACAACGGGTGATCAAGCAGACCATCGGACAGGATCTTCCCGACGGCTTTCAGACCGCAGAATTTCTGTTGGAGCATGGTCAGGTGGACGACGTGGTGCCCCGCGCGTCGCTGCGCGATACGACAGCGCGACTCGTACGTCACATGCAGGGGCAGCGTCCCCATGTCGAGTTGGCCGAGGTGAGCTGAGGTCGAGCGGAAACGTCGCTGTAAGCGCCCCACCCACGGCCTGCTTGGGTGGGGCGTTCTCGTTCTGGTACCGTGCCCGATGATGAGTTCTCCTGACTCGCGAGCCGGCATGTCGCTGACATACGATGAGGCACTCGAGTTTCTGTTTCCTCGAACCACGACCATCAAGTTCGGGCTGGCCACAACCCGCGCTCTGCTCAAGTCCCTGGGCAACCCGCATGAGATGATGCCGTCGGTTCACATCGGCGGGACCAATGGAAAGGGCAGTGTGTCCACGCTGGTGGCCTCCGCGCTCGGGGAGGCCGGCTGGCGGGTGGGGCTCTACACCTCCCCGCACCTGATCTCGTTCCGTGAGCGCATCCAGGTTGATGGAGTGCCCATATCGGAGGCGGCGGTGGGAATGTGGATCGGCCGCCTTCTGTCACCTATTCTGGAGCGCAAGGCCACCTTCTTCGAGGCTACTACTGCGCTCGCCTTTGCGGATTTCGCCGCCCGCGGAGTCGAGATTGCAGTCGTGGAGGTTGGCCTGGGGGGACGTCTGGACAGCACCAACGTCGTTCGCCCACTGGTGAGCGGAGTTACGAAGATCGAACGAGATCATATGAAGTACCTGGGTAACACGCTCGAGCAGATCGCCTGTGAGAAGGCGGGAATTGCGAAGCCTAGTACTCCCTTCGTGACCGGCGAGACCGATCTCGCATTGGTGGAGGTGCTGCGGCGTGAGGCCCATCGCGCGGTTCGTCAGGCAGATAGTCGGGCCCGAGCCGATGTCCGTGTGCTGCCACCGGACTATGAGTGGTGTGGCCCGCTGAGCCTGGCAGGACCCCACCAGCGGCGGAACGCGGCCGTGGCTCACGGCATTCTGATGGCCTTGCCGCGCCCCTACCGCCCACGGGCGGAGGAGATCGCCGCCGGGTTTGGATCGGCTCGGGTCCCAGGGAGACTGGATCGTCGGGGCCGGTGGCTGTTCGATGTCGCCCACAATCCGGACGGCGTTCGCTCGCTGGTCACCGCGCTGAATACCATCAAACCCATCCGGCCGCTGCACGCATTGGTGTCGATTCTGGGTGACAAGGATTGGCCCGATATGCTGGTACAACTGGACCGGGCGATCGATCGAGGGATCCTCACGATTGCGCCGACCGCCGCAGCCCGGGGGTGGGACATCGAGTGGCTCGGCCGCTGGCTACGGGATCCCTCCCGCCCACCGCAGCACGCGGTGTGGACTCTCATACCCGACTTTGCGGAGGCGATCGCAGCAGCCCAGACGGGGGCCGGGACTATTCTGGTAACGGGTTCGTTTCACACGGTGGGCGACGTGATGTCGGCCCTTGGGATGGAGGCGTGACACAGCACTCGCGCGTCATCCTGAGCGGAGCGAAGGATCGGGTGGGCTTGCCTTGGTCCAAAGATCTCGACGAGACGTCGCATTAAGCGATCCTTCGCTCCGCTCAGGATGACACGCGAGGCGATCAGGATGACACGCGAGGCGATCAGGATGACGCGCGGGGGCTTCTCCCCTTATAATGCCCGGATGCAAACCCAGGCCCTGCCGGGCTTTCGTGATTTTTACCCCGACGATCTCGCGCTGCGTACCCACATCTTTCGAACCTGGCGCACGGTGGCTATGCGCTATGGGTTCGAGGAGTATGATGGGCCGCCGCTGGAGCCGCTCGATCTGTACACCGCCAAAAGCGGAGATGAAATAGTCGGGCAGCTGTACAACTTTACCGACAAGGGTGAGCGCCCGGTTGCGCTGCGGCCGGAGATGACACCTACGCTCGCGAGAATGGTGGCAGCACAGGCCGGCAAGCTGAGAAAGCCGATCCGCTGGTTCTCGATCCCGCAGCTGTTTCGCTACGAGCGGCAGCAACGGGGGCGGCTTCGAGAACACTTTCAGCTCAACTGTGATCTGATTGGCGAAGCGGGACCGCTGGGCGATGCGGAAATCATCGCTCTCGCCATCGACGTGTTGCGCGGCTTCGGGCTCGACGCCAATGATGTGCGCGTGCGGTTATCGGACAGGCGGGTTCTTACAGCGCTGTTGCGGCATCGAGGAGTGCCGAGCTCGGGCATGTCGATGGCCTACGAGTACATCGACAAGATCGAAAGACATCGCAAGGAACAGGACTCTTCTGCCGTGGACCAGGTCATCGCACCGGCAACAGTGGCCGACCTGCAGGAGATATCCCGAATCCGTGGCTGGGGTCAGCTGGAGCGCGCGCTGGGAGCTTCAGCGGAGCTGGCCAGCTCTGGCGCCCACCTGAAGGAGACCTACGACTCCCTCATGGCAATGGGGTTGGCAGAGTTCGTCGAGATAGATCTCACCATCGTCAGGGGTCTGGCGTATTACACCGGCGTCGTGTTCGAGGTGTTTGATACCGGGCGGACGCTGCGGGCGATTTGCGGCGGGGGTCGCTACGACAACCTTCTCGATGCTGTGGGCGGAGTGCAGCTCCCGGCCGCCGGCTTCGGCATGGGTGATGTCGTCCTGGGCGAGTTGCTTCGCGAGAAGGCCCGCTTGCCGGCACAGCGCTCGAGCATCGACGTCTTTCTGGCTTTCATCACGCGCGAAGACATATCCCATGTTCTCGCCCTGGCCCACCAGCTCCGGGACGGCGGCATGCGGGTAGAGTACGCCCTCACGCCGCAGCCGATAGGCAAACAGCTCAAGCTCGCCGATTCGCGAAACGTACCACTTGCCGTAATGCTGGGCCCCGACGAACGCAGCCGGGGCGAAGCAGTGATCAAGGATCTTCGAAGCGGGTTGCAGGAGTCGGTCTCCTTGAACTCGATCGAGCACACTATCAAGGCCCGACTGAATGGCTGATATCAAGACGCTCACCTCCCGCACCACCGATTTCAGCGCGTGGTACAACGAGATCATCGCACGCGCCGAGCTCGCGGACTACAGCCCGGTACGGGGATGCATGGTCATCCGCCCCAATGGATATGCCATCTGGGAACAGATGCAGCGGGCTCTGGACCAGATGTTCAAGGATACCGGGCACCAGAACGCCTACTTCCCGCTGTTCATTCCCCAGAGCTATCTCTCGCGTGAGGCCGAGCACGTGGAGGGGTTCGCGCCCGAGGTGGCCGTCGTTACTCACGGCGGTGGAAAGGAGCTGGAGGAGCCACTGATCATCCGGCCCACCTCGGAGACGATCATCTACGCGATGTACGCCAAGTGGATTCAGAGTTATCGCGACCTCCCGGTGCTGATCAACCAGTGGGCCAACGTGGTTCGCTGGGAGATGCGAACCCGCCTGTTTCTGCGCACCACGGAATTTCTCTGGCAGGAGGGCCATACCGCGCATGCCACCGAGGTTGAGGCCGAGGAGGAAGCCCGGCGCATGCTCGGGGTATATCGCACCTTCATGGAGAACTGGATGGCAATGCCGGTGTTGACCGGCCTGAAGACGGACAGCGAGCGGTTCGCCGGCGCACTGCGGACCTACAGCTGCGAGGCACTGAT
>DATFFX010000398.1:0-4218 GCA_035249825.1 Gemmatimonadales bacterium
GACCACCGCTCGATCCACGGCGTAGAAGTGGAAGTCGAAGTTAGGCCGGTTGTATGGCGCGGGATGACCGGCAGCATTCCAATTGACCGTGATCCACTTGAACGGGGGCTCGGCCGAGCGGGCGAGCGGCACGTCCAGAACGCGCTCCAGGTCTCCGATGCATTCGTGGCCGGTATGCCGTCCGTTCCCATCGAGATCATAGCACCGGCTCACCGTATTGGGAGTCGGAGGGAGCTGCTGCATCGCGCCTGCCGAGAGCGTGACCCCGATTGCGAGTGGTCGGCCCTGCGGGTCCAAGGTGAGGAAGCTCTGAGCAGTACCCGCCCCTATCGTCTCAATGCGACCCCTGACCGTTCGGTCGCCTCGTGGGATGGCAGCAGAGAGCGCGAGGCCGATGGCAGTGACAACCACTGCGATTTTCAGGACCCGAGGTGAAATCATGGCCGGCGACATGGACTGCTCCTGTGCTGAGGGTATTCGTTGTAACAGATATGTGGGATTAGAGTCAGGCAATCGGCCGGATGCCGGCCCTGACTTCGTTTAAGAGCGTGTCCAGGGTCCGCAACTGCTGCGGCTTTAACCCCGCCATGGCGCCTTCGGTGTACTCGCCGGCCGGCTCATCGAGGCGCGACAGCAGCGCCAGACCCTCCTCCGTGATCTCGATCAGTACTACCCGGCGATCGTGGCTATCGCGCTCGCGGCTGACCAGCCCCTGCCTGATCAGCCGATCTACCAGTCTCGTGACATCGGGATCCCGGGTAATCATTCGGTCCGCGATCTCGCTGATCTTTACCGCGTTGGGACGCGCACCCCGGAGGATCCGGAGAATGTTGTATTGGCTTTGAGAAATCCCTTCGGAGCGCTTGAGATACTGCATCCAGCTCTCCTCGATGGCCCGGGTGGTGCGCATGAGGTTGATGACGAGTTGCTCCTGGAGGGAGCGGAACGGCTTGATCTGGCGGATCTCATGATGAATGGTCTTGGCCATGGCCCAGATTATCTGTTAGAACGGATATTGTCAAGACGGTTTTTGTTGATTTGGTGACTCCGAGCCTCTTTGATCCGCTCAGGGTGATAGGTGGGTGCAACCTTTTGGCATAGTGACATATCAAAGAGCCAGCTTCCCATCCCGCGCTCTCAGGAGTCTTATGCTTGGTGTGCTTCCCCTCCCGCTCGCACTGGTTCTTGGCAGCACTCTCCAAAACCAGACCCCCTCCCCTGCCGACTCGGCTCCGCGCCATCGTCATGCCGCGGCACCCGAGATCAGGGCCACACGCGTCCAGGGCGCCATGGCAGTGGATGGCAGGCTCGATGAGAACTCCTGGGCTAACGCCGGGCCTGCGACGGATTTTACCCAAACTGACCCGGCTGAGGGGCAGCCTGCCACGGAGCGGACCGAAGTGCGGGTGCTCATCGGTGAGGACGCGCTCTATATAGGTGCGCGGCTCTACGACCGGGAGCCGGGACGGATCCGGGCGGCCCTCGCGCGACGGGATGAGGAAGTCGAAGCCGATGAGTTCGATGTCTACCTGGACACCTTTCACGACCATCTAAGCGGCGTGCGCTTCCGGGTCACGCCCGGGGGCGCCACCCTGGACGGCATTCTCGGATCCTCCGCGCAGGGCAGCGAGGAGGACCTATCCTGGGATCCGATCTGGGAAAGCGGGACCGAGGTGGACTCGCTCGGCTGGACCGCCGAGATCCGGATCCCGCTTTCGCAGCTCCGCTACAACTCGACTGTGGACGGCACCTGGGGGATTCAGTTCTATCGCAAAATCCTCCGGAAAGGCGAGGAGGACTGGTTTGCCTTCGTTCCCAAGAGCGAGGTCAGCGGCGTGAGCCGGTACGGCCACCTGCTTGGGCTCGGCCCGCTTCAGGCCCAGCGGAAGCTCGAGCTAGCACCTTACCTTCTGGCGCGGGGCTCCTACGAGCCGCGCACCGCCGGAGACCCCTTCAAGAGCGGCAATGAGTATCACGGCTCGGCCGGGCTCGACCTCAAGTACGGCCTCACCAGCGATCTCACCATCAACGCGACGGTGAATCCCGACTTCGGACAGGTAGAGGTAGATCCGGCGGTGGTCAATCTCAGTGTGTTCGAGACATTCTTTCCCGAGAAGCGCCCCTTCTTCGTGGAGGGGGCCGACGTGTTCCGCTTCGGCGGTATCCGTGCCTCCAACAGCTTCGGGGTTCCCGACATCTTCTTCAGCCGAAGGATCGGGCGGGAGCCGCAACGAAACTTGACGGGGGACGGCGTGAACTTCCTGGACGCCCCGACCGAGACATCCATTCGCGCCGCGGCCAAGCTGACCGGCCGCACCCGCAGCGGTTGGTCCATCGGTCTGCTCGACGCGGTGACCGCGGGTGAGGACGCGAGGTACGTGGATGCGCTGGGCGCCCGGGTGACCGCCCCGGTCGAGCCACTGACGAACTACTTCGTGGGACGGGTGCGGAAGGACCTGCGCGACGGCAACAGTACTGTGGGGATCATCGCCACAGCAGTACAGCGGAACCTGGAGAACCCTGAGCTCGAGTCTCTCCTCCGCGGTAGCGCCTATAGCGTCGGTCTCGACTTCACTAACTCATGGGCCGACCGGGTCTGGTCGCTGGATGGGTCGGTGGGCTTCAGCACGGTGCGGGGAACGCCACAGGCGATCGAACGGACTCAGCGTTCCAGTGCGCGGTATTACCAGCGTCCCGATGCCAGCAGCTTCGAGCTCGACCCGACGCGAACCTCGCTGAGCGGCCATGCCTGGCAGCTGGCGCTACGCAAGAACAGCGGGAAGCACTGGCAGGGCGGGCTGGTGTATCAGGAGACCAGCCCCGGGATGGAGACCAACGACCTGGGCTTCCAGTCGGAGGCGTCGCAGCGCGGCATCTCTACCGCGCTGGAGTACAATGAGCGGGAGCCAGGCCGGGTGTTCCGCCGCTGGGGACTGTTTCCCTTCACCAACCACCAATGGAACTTCGACGGTGATCCGGTATACGGGTCATACGGCCTCATCTTCTCGGGCCAGCTCCACAACTTCTGGGACTTCGAGCTGCGGGGCGACTACACCCCGCCGGCCTACGACGACCGACTCACTCGCGGCGGGCCCCTGGCTCGGCAGCCCACCTCCGGGGACGTCCGGGTGACGCTCAACTCCGATACCCGGAGAACCACCAGGCTCAACGCGAACCTGACCCAGGTGTGGACCTCGGCGGATGAGACTCGGACCGAAGCCGATCTGACACTGAGTGTGCGTCCCTCCCCCGCCCTGCGCCTGAGCCTCGGACCGGCACTGACGCTGCTTCACACGCAGTCCCAGTACGTCGCCGCAGTGCCCGATCCCGTGGCGGCAACCACATTCGGCACCCGTCACGTCTTCGCGACCCTCGATCAGCGCGAGGTCTCGATGATCGGGCGGGTGGACTGGACGTTTACCCCGCGACTCAGCCTGCAACTCTTTCTTCAGCCGCTCATCTCGGCGGGCGACTTCACCGAGCTGAAGGAGTTCGTCCGGCCTCGCACTTATGACTTTGCGGTCTACGGCCGCGACAAGGGAACCGCGACAGTTACCAGCAACGGCACCGCCATCGACCCGGGCGACGGCGGAGCGGCGTTCACGATCCCGCGGCAGAACTTCACCATCCGCTCGCTTCGGGCGAACGCGGTGCTGCGATGGGAGTGGCGGCCGGGCTCGACCTTCTTCCTGGTCTGGCAGCAGAACCGTCAGAACGACGAGACCTTCGGAAATCTTCGGGTGGGCCGAGATGTGGATGCGCTGTTCACCGGCGGCACGTCACGTAACGTGATCGCGGTGAAGGCGAGCTATTGGCTGAGCTGGTAGCAAAGCGGTAAGGGGGGACAATAGTGGCATGATGTCATCCCGAACGCAGTGAGGGATCGCGTTGGTTTACGTCGGCACGACGATTTCGAACTGACTTCGCATGGCCGATGCCTCGCATCCGCTCGGGATGACGCGAGTGCTAGCGCGCTTCCCGCTCCAACCGCCTTACTGCCGTTGAAGTTCCGCCTGGATTGAAACATCTTGGTTCCTCCATGAAAGCCTTGAGAATCGTCGGGATCGCGCTCGCCGGGCTGGTCTTTGCTGCCGTTGCCTTGTATGCCTGGGCATCACACGCGGCCAGCCAAAAGCTCTACAAGAGATACACCGCCCATACGGTAGACTTCCCTATTCCATTTCCCGCGAATCAGCAGCAGGTCCGGAGTAACCGGCC
>DATFFX010000399.1:0-10319 GCA_035249825.1 Gemmatimonadales bacterium
GGTGCCAACTGGCTGTTCGTGCGCTGGCTGGTGGACCACTTTGCGGCCGATTCTCTTCTCGGACAAGAGCTGACCCGGCGACTGGTGGCCACCAACCGGATCGGGGCGGCAAATGTCGAGGCCCAGACTGGCACTAGCCTGTCCATCCTCGTTCCTGAATGGCAACTGACGAATTATCTGGACGATCTACCCGGATTTGCGCAGCCTGGCGCCCGTCTGCGATATAAGACCTGGAACTTCCGGGCTGCGGCCGATTCCACCGGTTTTTCCTCATTCCTCTTAACCCCTGATCTCACGGATGGAACCGGATATGCGCACAGCGGCGTGCTGCGGGCGGGATCGGGAAGGCATGTGCTGGTTACACAGCCAGGGGCGGCCTCGGCGGTGGACCTCCGGCTCACGGGGCCTACGGAGACGGAGCCGGTGTCCAGCACGGTGAATGCGCGTATCGGGCTGGTCCGGATTAGGTGAAGGGAATGGTTTTCTTTGTGTTGGTCGCTGCGCTGTTCGCGGGATACGGTACTGCCTATCTGGCCAGTGATGATGTCAGGTACATCACTCGGGCCGGCTTTGAGGAGACCCGCATACTTCAATCCCGCCAGCCAATCGCCAAGCTCGTGCGGGACAGTGCTACGGAGCCCGCTCTTCGGCAGACGCTGGGGCTCGTTCTCCAGACCCGCGACTATGCCGCTCGCCTCGGGCTCGAGGCCAAAGAGACGTATACCTCGTACTCCGATGTGGGTCGCGATACCCTCTTATTGGTACTTCAGGCGGCCCCCAAGGACTGCATTTGTCCCTACACCTGGAAGTATCCCATCGTTGGAAGGATCCCCTACAAGGGATTCTTCGATCCACGGGCGGCCCGGGAAGAGGCCGACCAGTTCGCAGCCAAAGGGTATGATGTCTACCTGCGGCCTTCAGGAGCATTCTCGACGCTAGGCTGGTTCGAAGACCCGCTTCTCTCCACCGCGATCTCCCGCGACTCGGTCGAGTTGGCTGCAACCATCTTTCATGAGATCGCACACAATACCCTCTATGTCAAAAGTGCCACGCCGTTCAACGAGAGCTTCGCTCAGCTGGTGGGCTATCGTTCGGCAGAGGCGTTCTTCCGGGAGCGCGGTGATAGCGCGAACGCCCGGCAGGCGGCGGACCGATGGCACGACGAGATCCTTCTGGGAGACTATTACAGCGCTCTGGTGCGCCGGCTCGATTCGGTGTACAGCCGCCACCCCGATTCGGCCGCGTTGGAAGCGGGCCGCCGGGAAGCGGCCGCCTGGGCTCGTAATCAGCTCATGGGACCATTCGGCACGCGATTCCGGACTCTACGCATTGGTCGGCTCGCCGAGCGGCCCATCAACAATGCGCAGCTGATCGGCGCGCGGATCTACCGGACACGGCTCGATCTGTTTGACCGCTGGTTTGAGCGCCACGGACGAGATGTACGACGAAGCGTGACTGCACTCGAGACCCTGATGGAAGGCGTGGAGGGGGATAGCGCGTTCAGCAGACTGGAACAGACGTTCGGTGACTCCGAGCGCTAAAAAAAATGCCCCGCACGGCGGGGCATTCTTTCGCTCTGCATGAGACTGGATACGATCTGAGATCCCCCGCCTACTGAGCCTGAGTGGACCCGGTGTCGCCCTCCTGCGCCCCGGCACTATCGAGCGCGGAAGGTCTCTCCATTCCCCGATACCCTGGCGGGTTCTGGCTGCCCTCGCTATCAAGACTGTCCTGCCGAGCCCGCTGGCTGGTCCGGTCCGTTGCATCATCGGCACCGGATGTATCGTCTTGTGGCGGGACGATTGTTGTGTCGCGTTCCATACCCCGATAGCCTGGCGGGTTTTGCACGGTCTCGCCTTCTGCGCGTCCCGCCGCGCTTGAATCCGGGTGCTGCTTGGCCTTCTTCTTCAAGCTGCTCTTCTTCGTTTTCGCCTTGTCATGCTTCTTGAGCCCAGTATCGCTCTGAGTGCTGTCCATCTGGGCGCTATCCAAGCCCGCTGGGCGTTCCATCCCTCGATACCCCGGCGGATTCTGGCCTTCTGCCCCCTCGAGACTGTCCTGCCGGGCTTCCTGGCTCGTCCGGCTGGTCGCGTCACCGCTGGCTACCGAATCGTCCTGCGGGGGAAATATCGTGGTGTCACGTTCCATACCACGATACCCGGGAGGATTCTGGACAACGGCGCTATCAGACCGCGCTTGCTCGCCCGTGAGGGTATCACGGGTGGAACTGGTGTCCTGGGCCTCAACGGTCATGGGTGATGTCAGGGCAAAAACACCGATCATGGCTGCTATCGCTTGCAATTGGCGGGCGACTGTCATGGCGTTCCCTCCTTTTAGGAACCCCATGAAATAGGGCAGGTACCAAGTGCATACCGTGATTCGTGTCACGGACTCGCCCGTCCTAGGGCGTCGATGTAGCTTCCGGGCTGACGACGGCTTCTCCTCACGGCGAGTACTCACGATGGACTCAGGATTTGTTGGCCGGGAACGTGATCGGCTGCTTCAGGAGCTATTCGGGCTTCTCGCGATCCCCAGCGTCAGCGCGCTGCCGGCTCATGCGCCGGATTGCCGTCGCGCGGCCGAATGGCTGAAGCAGCATCTGCAAGGCCTGGGATGCCCCCTTGTAAGCATCATTGATGGCCCTGGACACCCGGTTGTGTGGGCCGAGAGCCCCAAGGTGGCGGGAAGGCCGACGCTTCTGATTTACGGCCACTACGACGTTCAGCCGCCTGATCCGCTGGACGAGTGGATCTCTCCGCCATTCAGCCCTACGATCCGCGATGGCAGGCTGTACGCGCGCGGCGCAGCCGATGACAAGGGGCAGGTCTTCTGCCTTCTGAAAGCCTATGAGGCGGTTCTGGACGCCGATCACCGCCCGCCGTTGAACGTGCATTTCATCTTCGAGGGTGAGGAGGAATGTGGCGGGCAGGTGATCTTCGACTTGCTGCATTCGGAACCCGAGCGCACCCGAGCCGACGCGGCACTGGTCTGTGATATGTCCTACTATGCCCCAGGCTGGCCTGCCGTGTACACTGCCTTGCGGGGGCTGTGCTACGCCGAGATTTCCGTTCGAACGCTTCAGCGCGACCTCCATTCTGGTACGTATGGTGGTATTGCCCCTAACGCCATAGAAACGCTCACACGAATCCTGGCGCAGTTGAAATCCGAGCAAGGTGAGATTTGCATACCCGGATTGTATGCCGCCGTCGAAGCGCCGACTCCGGAGGAGCTCGACACCTGGAGAAAGCTTCCTTTTGACAAGGAGAAATTTCTCAACGAGGAGGTGACCGCCAGAAGACTGACCGGGCTCGAGGACCGTTCTGTATACGAGCGGGTCTGGGCGCTACCCACATTCGAGATCCACGGAATTCGAGGCGGCTTTACCGGCGATGGCGCCAAGACGGTGATTCCCGCCGAAGCCACCGCCAAGGTGAGCCTCCGTCTCGTTCCCGGCCAGGATTACGAGGCGGTAGGGCGCGCGCTTCAGGGTGCGGTGGCGGCGCTGGCTCCCGATTGGGCCGATGTGAAAGTCACCTTGCTGCACGGCGGCAACCCTGTGCAGGTGGACGTGACTCACACGGCCTTCGAGATTCTGAACGAGGCATTCGAGCTGGTCGAAGGCCGGCGCGCGGTGCAGGTCAGGGCAGGTGGATCGATTCCAATCGTACCTGAGCTGGGGCTCGCGGGGGCGCCCGTCATCCTCACTGGTATTGGGCTTCCCGATGACGGCCTTCATTCCCCCAACGAGAAGCTCGATTTGCGCCAGCTCTGGTCAGGAATCGAAATCTTCGGGCGGTTCTTCGAATTGTTCGCGGAGAAAGGCGGATCGGCAGGTAAAGAATCTCAACGGACGCGGAAAGCAGCCGCGAGATAGACCTCGACAAGCACTAGTGGCTCACTCATCCTCCGGCGTGATTCGTTTGATCGGCCCCGAGTAACGTGCTTCAGTGCGGGCGTGTAGCTCGTCTACCCCGATGAGTGCACGGACTGAGGCGATCACCCCCGCAACGACATCGTCAGCCCAGTAAGGGTCAGGCCGCTCGCCTGGCGGAAGCTCGGCCGCGCAGCTCTCGAGATATTGTATGGCTGTGGTGATCCATTCGGTCTGGGCCGATGCCACAATGGCCCAGGAGCCGGTCGAGCGAAGCTCCAGCTCCTCCAGTGCCTTCAGGTGATGATCAACGCCCTGCGTAACCGGTTTCGAGCGCAGCCGGTCGGCCACCATCGACAGCACGTTACGGCGCTCGCTCTCTTGTGGCTCAGGCAGCGGAGCCAGGTAGTTTCTCTGATCAGCGACCATCTCGGCCAGCCGAATGCAGACTGCCCTGATGGCCGGGATGAGGGCTCCCGGGGCCTCCCTGGACCAGCTTTCCGCGGCGCGCAGGATCTCCTGAATCCGCTGATCTGCTTGAGCCTCAGGCGAGGGGCGTCGCGTCGAGTCGGCCATGGTAGGGAGAAAAACCGATTGGTCTCCCAAAGGCAACTGTCGGGACGGGAAATGGCTAAACCAGGGCCGCCGAGAACTTTTCTTCGGCTGTAAGGTCCAATTCGCTGGCCAGCTCCCGAATCACGGTAGTCCGCACTTCCTGCAAAAGGGCGCCCCCGTCTGCGCGGCCGAGCTCGCGGGAAACGCTGGTCATGACGACATCCTCGATCCCGCAGGGAACGATGAGATCGAAGTAGGACAGATCGGTGTTGACGTTGAGGGCGAAGCCATGAAACGTCACCCACTGCTTCACGTGGATGCCGACGCTGGCAAGCTTGCGCCTGCCGGTCCATACCCCCGTGAGTCCAGGATGCGCCTCCGCCTGGATGCCTAACTGCTTCAGTGCCCCGATCAATCCGGCCTCCAGCCGCCGCAGGTACCAGTGCAGGTCCTGCCGGTGTTGCTGCAGATCGACAATGGGATACCCGACGAGCTGTCCGGGGCCGTGGAACGTTACATCTCCTCCCCGTTCGACCTCGAGCACGGATATGCCGCGCCGTTCCAACTCCGCCGAGTCGAGCAGCAGGGTCCCGGGCCGGGTGCTACGGCCCAGGGTGATGACAGGCTCATGCTGAACCAGCAGCAGAATGTCTTCGGTTATCTCGCCTGCTATCCGCCGGCGGCAGAGGCTCCGTTGAAGCTCGAGAACCTCGGCGTACGGCCGAAGTCCAAGTTCGTAGACCACAAGGGTGCGGTCCCCGGTCATACGTCGGCTCCGAGGCGCTTCGCGCGCCTCGCAAGGAGCACCGCAGTGGCCGCGCTCAACACCAGCAGGACGACGAGTCCGGATCGGCCAAAAAGCTGATTGACAGGGATGCAGACCAGCATGAGCAGCACCGTGGCAAACCCGGTTACCATCGCGAGGCCGCCCCGCCGGTAGGTGGACGGGATCGGCCGAAGCAGCCTCCAGGCAACCCACGATGCACTCAGGATTCCGAAGAGTGTGCCGCCGAAGAGCAGGTACAGCCGCAAGCTCAGGTTCTCCGGGTAGTCTCCGCCGCGCAGGGAATCCACCAGGAGGACGGTGGCGGTGACGACGGCCAGCCCCACAGACAGAGCACGGGCTGCGGCCGTGGCCACGAGGCCGACGGGCCTCTGCTCCGTGACGCCTGGCTCATGGTCCTCAGATATGTAGCACCCGTCCCATGGAGTCGAGCGCTGCCTCGGCTACTGCCTCCGACAGCGTCGGATGAGCATGAATGGCGAGATCGACTTCCTCGACGGTGTACTCGTTCTGCCGGGCCACCGCGAGCTCGTGAATGATCTCCGAGGCGTGTCCGCCTACGATGTGGGCCCCGAGAATCTCGCCATACTTCTTGTCGCGAATGATCTTCACCAGGCCCTCCGTTTCGCCCGCGGTGCGCGCGCGCCCATTGGCGCTGAAGGGAAATCGGCCCACCTGGTATTCCAGCTTTCTTTCCCTGGCCTGATCTTCGGTCATGCCAATGCTTGCTACCTCGGGATGACAGTAGGTGACACTGGGCACGTTATCATATTTGATCGGCTGGGGATGGTGCCCGGCGATCTGTTCGGCCACCACAATGCCCTCGCGACTTCCCTTGTGTGCCAGCATCGGAGGACCTGCCACATCACCAATGGCATACACCCCTGGGGCAGTGGTTTCCAGGGTGGCCAGGTTCACTTTGACGAAGCCACGATCGGTCAGTTGCACTCCGGCTTCGGGCAGGCCGAGATTTTCGGTGTTCACCGCACGGCCCGCTGCCATCAGGACCTTGTCGCCCTCGATGCTCTCGGCTTTCCCGCCGACCTCCACCTCGAGAGTTGTCTTGCCCTGCGTCACCGTGGCCTTCTTTACCTTGGCTCCCGCGTGAACGGTAATGCCACGCTTCCGGAAGCTCTTGGACACCGTATCAGATGCTTCGCTGTCCTCCATCGGCAGAATCCGCGGTAGTGCCTCGATCAGGGTCACCTTGGTTCCGAAGGCATTGAAGATGTCGGCGAACTCACACCCTACTGCTCCGGCGCCCACGATTGTCATGGTCTTTGGGGGTGCCTCGAGGAATAGAGCCTCATCGGAGCTGATGACGGTCGTCTTGTTGATCTCGAGCCCGATCTGAGGAATTCCCTTTACCCGCGACCCGGTGGCGATGACCACGGCTTTCCTGGCCTGGTACTCGTCCTTGCCGACGCGGACTGAGCGGTTGGCGGCGAGCACTCCGGAGCCCTTGATGACCGTGACCTTGTGCTTTTTCATCAGGAACTCGACGCCTTTGGAATTCTGCTCCGAGACTTTGCGCGAACGCCGCATGGCTACGCCATAGTCGGTCTTCACCGCGCCGACCTCGATTCCGAGCTCCTTCGCGTCGTGGGTCACGAGGTTGGCGACGTACGCACTGTGGAGGAGTGCTTTAGTGGGGATACACCCGATGTTCACGCAGACCCCACCGAGCTTATCCCGCTCGATGACTGCGGTGGCAAGCCCAAGTTGGGCAGCGCGAATGGCGCATACATACCCGGCGGGCCCGCCGCCGACGACGATCACGTCGAACTGATTGGCCACAGCTCCTCACAGTCAGAAATAAGAAGTGAGAAGTGAGAGGTGAGAAGTGCGAGGGCGGTTCGTTCCATGTCTCCCTCTCACTTCTTACTTCTTACCTCTCACCTACCAGACCAGCGCCAGTGGGTTTTCCAGCATGCCCTTCAACGTCTTGAGAAACCGCGCCCCGGTCGCTCCATCGATGATCCGGTGATCGCACGACATGGTAAGCCGCATCCGCCTCCGCAGCGCGATCGCTCCCTGGTGCGACACCGCTGTTTCAACGATGCGGCCCACGGCCAGGATCCCTGCTTCCGGCGGGTTGATGATGGCGGTGAACTCATCGATGTCAAGCATCCCCAGATTCGAGACCGAGAAGGTCCCTCCGGTGTATTCCTCAGGCTTGAGCCGGCGCTCGCGTGCCCGCCCGGCCAGATCCCGGGATTCCGCGGCGATCTCACGCAGACTCTTTTGATCCGCATGCCTGATTACGGGCGTGATCAAACCTTCCTCGATGGCTACCGCCATGCTGACGTGCACTTCATTCCAGTAGCGAATGTGATCGTCCTGCCACCAGGCATTGCAGGCGGGATGCTGCCGGAGGGCCAAGGCGACGGCCTTGATGATGATGTCGTTGAACGAGACTTTCGGCTCTTCCTGTGCGAGGGCCTCTCGCGCGTCCCACACTCGTTCCATGTCCACCTCGCTCGTGAGGTAGAACGTGGGTACGGGACCGATCGATTCGGCGAGGCGCCGGGCGATCGTTTTCCGGATTTGGCTGAGGGGGGTATCGGTGTAGGGACTGGCAACGACTCCCCGGCTGGTTGGGGGAGGCGCGGTGGGCGTGAACGCCCGCGCGGGAGCGGCTGCCGCCACTCCTTCCAGATCCTTCGCGACGATGCGGCCCTCGGGTCCGGAGCCGACGATGCCGCGGAGATCCACACCGCGTTCGGATGCCATGCGGCGGGCGAGGGGAGATGCTTTGACTCTTTCCGTCGCACTGCGAACCAGGCTCGCCGTTTCAGAGCCATTGCCGCGGGCGCTGCGCTGCGGAGCTGTGGGCCGCTCCTCGGCCGCCGCTCTTGCCGGGGGCGCCGGCGGCATTGAAACAGGCCGGTTCTCTCCCGGGGTGGGCTGGGTCGCCTGAGATTCTTTCCGACCCGGCTCTCCATCTGCCTCGGCACCCTTTGCTCTCGCCGGCTCGCTGCTCCGCTGCTCCTCGGTCCCACTCTCTTCACCTGGCTGGCCGATCACCGCCACCGGCTCCGACACGGGGACCGTCGCGCCGGCCTCGACGATGTGCTTGAGCAGCGTGCCACCCGCACGTGCCACGAGCTCCATGACGGCCTTGTCGGTTTCGACCTCGGCCAGCACGTCTCCGACAGCGACGGTGTCACCTTCCTGTTTTTTCCACTCGACGAGGCGGCCCTCCTCCATAGTGGGGGAGAGGGCCTCCATGACGACTTTAGTAGGCATCAACGGTTTCCGTTATCAGGTCGCCAGTCACCAGTCCCAGTCGTAACAGGATAACCCCGCGAATCATGCCTCGTGACGCACGACTCGTGATTGTTACCTCTACCCGCGGCCGTTGCCTGGCGACCGGTGACTGGCGACTCATTCGTTGTACAGCACCTGGTTCACCGCGCTGACGACCTTGCCGGGATCAGCCTTGGCCGCCTTCTCCAGATGCTTGTTGTACGGCATGGGAACGTCCGCCCCGGTGACCCTCAGAACGGGGGCATCCAGCTCGTCAAATACTTCCCGCTGGATCGTGTCGACTACCTGGGACCCGACACCGGCAAAAGGCCATCCTTCCTCCACCACAACGCAGCGGTGCGTCTTGGCGACCGAGTTGAGCATCGCATCACTGTCCAGGGGACGGATGGTGCGCAGATCCAGCACCTCGGCATCGACTCCGTCCTTGGCGAGCTGCTCCGCCGCCTTGAGCGAAACCGCTACTGTCTTGGAATGGCAGATGAGGGTCACATCCTTGCCCTCGCGCTTCACGTCGGCCCTCCCGAGTGGCACGATGTGTTCACCCTCAGGGACCTCGCCTTTGACGTTGTAGAGCATCTCGCCTTCGATGAAGATCACCGGGTTGTCGTCCCGGATGGCACTCTTCAGCAATCCCTTTGCATCGGCCGGAGTGGCGGGCATGACCACTTTGAGGCCAGGGATGTGGGCATACCAGCTTTCGAAAGCCTGGGAGTGCTGAGAAGCCAGCTGTAGTGCCGAGCCTCCCGGTCCGCGGAACACGGCGGGCACGCCCACCTGCCCGTTGGACATGTAGCGCATTTTTGCGGCGGAGTTGACCAGCTGGTCTACAGCGAGCAGGGCGAAGTTCCAGGTCATGAACTCGATGATTGGGCGCAGGCCTACCATGGCAGCACCGACTCCAACTCCCGCAAAGCCGAGCTCCGTAATTGGCGTATCGACCACTCGCATGGGCCCGAACTCGTCGAGCAGACCACGGCTGACCTTGTAGGCACCCTGGTAGACCCCCACCTCCTCACCCATGAGGAAGACGCTCGGGTCTCGCTGCATCTCCTCGCGGAGAGCATGGTTGAGAGCATCGCGATACGTCAGCGTGGCCATAGGCACCACTGAGCGTAGATGGTGAACCGTGAACCGTGAACCGGAGTGGGGAGCGGCCGGTTTACCGTTGACCGTTTACTGTTCACGCGGTTCCTCCGCGTAAACATGAGTGTACAACTCCTCGGGAGCCGGATCGGGCGCCTGATCGGCGAACTGATACGCGTCCTCGACCTGTTGCAGCGTGCTCTTGTCCATGGCCCGGACTGCATCCTCCTCCATGAGCCCGTCGGCAATCAAACGCTGTGACCAGACTGCGATCGGGTCACGCTTGCGCTGATCTTCGACTTCCTCACGGGTACGGTAGTGGCCATGGATCGGGTCAGACATCGAGTGACCCATGAAGCGGTAGGTACGAACCTCCAGCAGCGTTGGCAGCTGCTCGTTGCGGGCCCGCTGCACAGCGCGCTCCATAGAGGCATTCATCGTGAGAACATCCTGGCCGTCCACCACCTCATTGGCCATATCATAGGAGCAGGCGCGCTCGGAAATGTCGTACAAGGCGCTGGCGCGCTCGAGCGCGGTTCCCATGCCGTAACGGTTGTTCTCACAGAGATAGATGGCGGGCAGCTTCCAGAGGGCAGCCATGTTGAGGGCCTCGTGAAACGCTCCGTTGTTGACCGCGGCCTCCCCAAAGTAGCAGACGGCCACCTGGCTGGTGCGCCGGTACTTGGCGGCGAAGGCCATCCCGGTGGCAAGCGGAATGTGCGCCCCGACGATGCCGTGGCCTCCGAGGAAGCCCAG
>DATFFX010000400.1:0-7797 GCA_035249825.1 Gemmatimonadales bacterium
CCACGCCTCGCAGCGTCTGCCACACCACCGGAGCGCCGGTGAGTGCCAGCCCTGCGCTCCACGCGAGGACCGCTGAGCCGGACTCCCCAGTAAAGTGGAGGACCAGCCCCCCGACAATGAAGAGGAAGGCGCCTGCGGGAAGAAGGTAAGACCGGCTCAGCGGGCGGTGGGCTCGACCCCAGGTGAGATCTGCGCTGCTTCGCCGCCGCGACGGAGGCTGAAGCCGACGCCTCGCACGGTGGTCAGCAGCTGCTCCTTGGCCGCCTCACTGAGCTTCCGGCGCAGATTTCCGACGTGAACGTCCACCACGTTGCTCTCCGGGTCGAAGTGCATGTCCCAGACTTTTTCCAGGAGCGTGGTGCGCCGGACGACCTCTTCGGCATGCAGCAGAAAATACTCCAGCAGCTGGAACTCCTTGGGGGTGAGATCGAGCCGCTTCTCGTTGATCGTCGCCATGTGCCGCAGACGATCGAGAGTGATCGGCCCATAACGGAGCACCTCCAACCGCTCAGCACCGCCGCGACGATGGAGCGCGCGAATCCGGGCCAGGAGCTCGTCGAATCGGAACGGCTTGGCCAGATAGTCGTCGGCGCCGGCATCCAGGCCGCGCACCACGTCCTCCACCGCGTCCCGTGACGTCAGCATCAGGATCGGCGTGCTGCGGCCTTCTCTCCGCAGCTCAGTGGCAATCTGGAAGCCGTTCTTCTTGGGGAGAACCACGTCGAGCAGGATGACGTCATATTCATAGACGTGGGCCAGCATCGTTGCCTCGTCACCATCCGGGGCAACATCCACCACATAGCCTTCCTCTTTCAGCCCCTGCTCGATGAATCCAGCGACCTTCCGGTCATCTTCGACGAGGAGAATCTTCATGTGCAGCAATCTAGAGGAGACTTCTGAAGGCTGAGGGAAGCAAAAATGAAGAAATCTTTAATCGCGCGCTGCGGGCAGCTCGAGGATGAAGCACCCTCCGCCACCGGCCTTGTGGGCGGCACGCAGCTCTCCGCCCAGCAGGCGTGCGAGACGCCGTGAGAGGGGAAGCCCCAGACCCATGCTCCGGCTTTCCCCCGCGGCCTTGGTGACATAGATGTCGAAAATCTTTTCGACCTCACTCTCCTCGATGCCTGGACCCTCGTCCTCCACGGTGTAGATCACCACCGGCTGCCGTGCGGTTACCCGGATCCGCACGGTGCTCCCTTCCGGCGTGTGCTGTATCGCGTTCCCCAAGAGGTTGAGCAGGATCTGCTCGACCCGGTTCGCGTCGGTTTCACAGCTTGGCAGATCGGGCTCCATATCGACCTGAAGGAGCACGCGTCTGGCTTCGGCAGTAGGCGTGCTCCGGGCGATCGCCCGCCTGGCCATGGAGCCTGGCTCGGTGGCCCGGATGATGGGGCGAAGACGATCCTCATCCAGACGGCTCAGATCGAGCAAATCGTTGATCAGACCTACCGCCTGCTGAGCAGAATCGAGCACCTCGAAGGCCGCCTTGGGCACGGTGGCAGGATCTTTCTTGCGGACCATCATCTCGGCCCAGCCGTGAACCGCCGCCAGGGCATTCCGTAGCTCGTGATTCACCATGGCAAAGAACCGCTCCCGGGAGCGGTGCAGCTGCTGTACCTCCTCGAGCAGTCGTGCGCTCTCCTCGTGCAGGCGGGCATTCTCCACCGCCGCGGATGTATTGGCGGCAAGCAGAATGGCAATGTGCTCGTCCGCCTCGGTGAATACTTCACCGCCGAGCTTCTCCGTCAGATAGAGATTGCCGAAGATTCCTCGCTTTCCGATGATCGGAACGCCCAGAAAGGAGCGCATTGGCGGGTGATGTGGCGGGAAGCCATAGGAATCGGGGTGCCTTGTGAGGTCCGGCAGGCGGATAGGTTGTGCCTCCCGAATTACCAGGCCGAGGATGCCGTGCCCACGGGGCGGGTCGCCGATCAGCGAGCGTTGGTCGGCGTCGATGCCATAAGTGGTGAAGCTTTCCAGCAGCCGCCCATCCGGCGCCAGCACTCCGATGGCCGCGTACTGCGCTCCAATGATTTCCGCCGCCACCTCCACGACCCGCTGGAGCACGCCCTCGAGAGACACTTCGGCGATCAACGCGGACGTGGCCACGACAAGCCGCTCCAGCGGCTCGCTGGACGGCAGGGGATGAGCGTGGGAGATCTGAGGCACGCCCAATTCTACTGTCGGGACCTCTCGAGCGGGAACCCCCGAGAGGTTCGCATCTCTTTCATCTTTTCTTCATGGCCGGGCTGTTAGGCTGCCGGAGAGAGGAGAGAAAATGTTACTACGACACATCATAGCCGCGACCGATGAATCGGAAGCGGGGCGTTGGGCCGCCAGAACCGCGGTGGACCTGGCGAGCGGTTCGGCTCGCGTCACCCTGCTCCGGGTAGCCGCCCTTCATCCCACCCGGCTGCTCGCTGGTGTAGCTCAAGGGCCCAACTCTGATGGTCATGGTAAGGGTGCTGAGCTGGGGCGTTTGCGACAGTGGGTCGTGCCCGACGTTCTCCCCGAGAATGAAGCGACGGGAGTCCGGTTCGACGTAACCAGCGGCATCCCGGCGATCGAGATTTGCCGGTTTGCGGAACAGTCCGGCGCAGACCTGGTGGTGCTCGGCCGCAAACGCCGCTCACAAGGAACCCGACTCCTCCTGGGGGACACCGCCGACGCCGTAGCGCGCAGGAGCCGCCTACCGTGTCTTTTCGTGCCGATGGAGACTGTCAAGCCGCGGGGCATTCTCGTGGCCCTGGACGGAACTGAGCGGGGCATGAACGTGCTCGACCAGGCATGCGGCTTCGCCGCGCATGTTGGAGCCAGGGTCGAGGTGGTCACAGTGGAGCGTGGGCCGGCCGACGAGCCATGGAACCTGGCCTCTACCCTGCCGGTGGCCAAGAGCTCGAAGCTTCAGGACGCAGTACGTGGAATGCTGGCCAGAAACGGGCTTCCGGATAGCCCGCTGATGATCCGTAGAGGCGATGTTACCGAAACCATTCTGTCGGCGATTCTGGAAACCGAATGTGAGGTGCTGGTGATCGGCTATCATCGAGGCGGGCCGGCCGGGTTCATCGAGGCCGGCAGTACGGCTCGGCGCCTCACCCATGCAGCGCCCTGTGCGGTTCTCACTATTCCGCTGTAACAGCCCGACTATGCCTCATCCGGCTCCTCTGCGCACACGCCGCCGATGCCATTGAGAATCATGTTTGTCACTGCCTTTCCCACCTGCTCCGGCGACAGCTTCAATGGATCGATTCTGCGGAACTGGTGTACCCCGAGCGCCACGCCCATGATCATCCAAGGGATCATAAGCGCTGCCATCTGTATGTCCTCTGGCGAGGCTGCTCCACACTGATTCCCCCGGTCGAGGGCCTGACGCAGGTTCTCACGCTTGCGGGTGACCACCTCCTCGAACAACACCCGTCCGGCCTCGGGGATCTTGGGAAATTCGTTGATGGCCAGGGTCATCAAGTCCAGCTGGCCCGGCCTCTGAAAATGCTGCCAGATGGCGTCCAGCCGGGCGCGCAACGCCGCTTCTCGAGACTCGTTGGAAGCCGGGACCTCATCACTCTCCTCGAACGTGCAACCCAGCCGCACCCGCATCAGCTCCAGGAGAAGCTGTTCCTTGGAATCAAAGTGATGGTAGAGGCAACCCTTCGACACCCCGATTCGTTCGACCACATCGTTCAGGGTCGCCCGGTCATAGCCTAGCTCCGAAAACACGGCCAGCGCCGCATCGAAGATCTCGGCCCGGCGCTCTTCTGGCTGCAGACGGCGTCGATGCTGGCTATCGTCCGGGCCCTCCTGATCCAGAGCCTCACGTTGTTCAATCGTCATAGCATGCTCCCTCTATATCGTTGCGCGGCAACGACCTGAAATACAACCCAGCGGGAATTACCAGATCGTTACTTGACATACCGACCGGTAGGTACGTAGTATGATACCGACCAGCCGGTATTTAAGCAAGGATTTCCGGCTCGCTGCGTCGGCCGCGGCGTTTGAGGCGCAATCGGGGCGAACCCAGAGAGGGATACGTACCATGTACGATCGTCCTGGCATCACCAGAGTCCTCGCTGTCACGCGCCTCGCACCCCTCACGGCCCAGAGCGCCACCGACAGCAACCTCAGTCTCTTCGCTCAGGCCCAGGTGCTGTGTTGTGGACGGCAAGCCTGACGTACCGCTTCTCCCACTGAGTCAAGGACAACTTTAATGCGCCGCGTCATCCCCGTGCTCGCAGTATCAGCTGCTCTCCTGGTTGGCGTGCTCACGCTCGGCCGCTCGAGCAAGCCTCCTGTACTGCCACCGCCCCAGGCGGTCACGGTAGCCCAGGTGGCCGAGCGCGAAATCACCGAATGGGACGAGTTCACCGGCCGGCTGGAGGCAGTTGACCAGGTAGAGATCCGGCCCCGGGTCTCCGGCTACATCAAGCGGGTCGCTTTCGCCGAAGGAAAAGAGGTGAGGAAGGGCGAGGTCCTTTTCGAGATCGATCCTCGACCCTATCAGGCCGAGTTGGCTCAGTCCGAAGCAGAGCTGGAGCGGGCCCGGTCGGCAGCGTCGCTGGCCGAGAGTGAAGTGCAGCGGGCCGGCAAGCTGGTGGAAGTGCAAGCGATTTCACGGGAAGAGTTCGACAGCCGCATTAGCGCGAAGGCGCAAGCTTGGGCGACTGTCCGCGCCGCCGAAGCCGCAGTGCAGACCGCGCGGCTCAACCTGGAGTGGACTCGGGTCCGCTCACCGATTGCTGGACGAGTGAGTAACGCGCTGGTCACCGAAGGCAATCTGGTGGAAGCCGGGCCGCCTGCCGGCGCGGTTCTCACCACCGTTGTCTCGGTTGACTCCATGTATCTCTACTTCGATAGCGACGAGCAGACTTACCTACGTTATGCCAGCCGTGCGAGGACCTCGGGCGGAGCCAACTGGCGGACGGCGCGGTTGCCCGTCTATCTCGGGCTGGGGAATGAGGCCGGCTTTCCGCACGAGGGGCGCCTCGACTTCGTGGACAACCAGGTCGACCCCCGGAGCGGGACGATCAGGACCCGCGCGGTCTTCTCCAACCGATCACGGGCCCTGACGCCGGGGCTTTTCGCCCGGGTCAAGCTGGTCGGCACCGAGAAGACGAAGGCGACGCTCGTCCGCGACGCCGCCATCGGCACCGACCAGGATCGCAAGTTCGTGCTGGTGGTTGGAGCGGGTGACACGATAGCCTATCGGCAGATCGTACCCGGGCGCCTGAGCGACGGCCTTCGCATCGTCACCTCCGGCCTCAAGACGGGGGAGCGCATCGTAGTGAATGGCTTGATGCGGGTGCGGCCCGGCATGAAGGTGACTCCGACGCTGGAGTCCATGGTGCCTGATTCGGTTACGCCGGCCGTGGAGCGCTAACCGATGCAATTTTCCCGCTTTTTCATCGACCGGCCGATTTTCGCGGCCGTGCTCTCGATCGTGATCTTTCTCGCCGGTGGCATCGCCATGTTCGCCCTGCCCATCAGCGAATACCCGGAGGTAGTTCCACCCTCAGTCGTGGTCCAGGCTGTCTATCCCGGCGCAAACCCCCGGGTAATCTCCGAAGCCGTCGCCACCCCATTAGAGGAGCAAATCAATGGGGTCGAGAACATGCTGTACATGTCGTCGCAATCCACATCAGACGGTGTTCTTACGCTGACTGTGACCTTCCGGGTCGGCACCGACATCGACCTGGCGCAGGTGCAGGTACAGAATCGAGTGGCCCAGGCGCTGCCACGTCTGCCCGATGAGGTGCGCCAGCTCGGCGTCACGACGGTCAAGAGCTCGCCCAACTTTATCATGGTGGTGCACCTGCTTTCGCCGGACAACCGGTACGACATCACCTACCTCCGCAACTACGGCCTGCTCCAGATCAAGGACGTCATAGCGCGGATCCCGGGCATCGGCCAGGTGCAGGTCTTCGGCGGCGGCGACTATTCCATGCGGGTGTGGCTCGACCCGGGCAAAGTAGCGGCCCGTGGTCTCGCCGCGAGCGACGTGGTGAACGCCATACGAGAGCAGAACGTCCAGGTGGCGGCCGGCGTGGTCGGCGCGCCACCGATGCCGGTGCCGGTGGACTACCAGCTCACCATCAATGCGCGCGGCCGCCTGAGCACTGAGGAAGAATTCGGCGACATCATCCTCAAGGCGGGCACCGACGGCCAGATCACCCGCCTCCGCGATGTCGCGCGGCTCGAGCTGGCCGCGGGGGATTACGCGCTCCGCTCCCTGCTGGACGGGAAGGAGGCGGTGGGCATCGGCATTTTCCAGGCGCCAGGCTCGAATGCCCTGCAGCTCTCGAACACCGTTCGCGCCACGATGGAGGAGCTGAAAGCAAACTTCCCCCAGGGAGTGGAGTACCGGATAGTGTACGACCCCACCGTCAACGTGCGGGACGGCATTCGGGAGGTGGTCATAACGCTTTTCGAGGCGATCCTGCTCGTGGTACTGGTGGTGGTGTTGTTCCTCCAGACCTGGCGCGCCTCGATTATTCCGCTGGTCGCAGTGCCGGTGTCGATCGTGGGCACCTTCGCCATTCTGCTGGCATTCGGGTTCTCCATCAATACGCTCTCGTTGTTCGGCCTAGTGCTGGCTATCGGCATCGTGGTGGACGATGCCATCGTGGTGGTGGAGAACGTGGAGCGCAACATCGAGGCCGGACTCTCGCCGCGTGACGCTGCCCACAAGGCGATGGACGAGGTGAGCCGGCCGATCGTCGCCATCGGCTTGGTGCTGTGCGCCGTGTTCGTCCCCGTGGCATTCCTGAGCGGCCTGACCGGCGAGTTCTACCGCCAGTTCGCGCTGACGATCGCATTCTCCACGGTCATCTCGGCGATCAACTCGCTTACCCTCTCGCCCGCGCTCAGCGCCATCCTGCTCAAGCGGCACGGCGCCGCTCCGGACCGACTCACCCGCTGGCTGAATCGCGGACTGGGCTGGCTCTTTCGGCCGTTCAACCAAGCGTTTGCCAGAGGCTCGGCTGGTTACGGCTCGGCCGTGAACCGGGTGATCCGGAAGAGCGGCATCGCGCTGGCTGTTTATGCCGGTCTGCTGGCGCTCACCGTGTTGGGCTTCAACCGGGTGCCGAGCGGCTTCGTCCCCACGCAGGACAAGCAGTACCTCGTCGCCTTTGCCCAGCTTCCCGACGCGGCCACGCTCGATCGCACCGAGGCCGTCATCCGTCAAATGGCGGAGATCGGGAAGCAGCAGCCGGGGGTCGAGAACGCCGTGCAATTCCCCGGACTCTCGATCAACGGCTTCGTGAATGCTCCCAACGCCGGCATCGTCTTCTTCACCCTCAAACCATTCGATGAGCGGCACCGGAAGGACGAGTACGGCCTCAACATCGCGGAAGCGCTCAACGGGAAGTTTGCTGGCATTCAGGAGGCCTTCGTGGCCGTCTTCCCGCCGCCCCCGGTGAACGGCCTCGGCCAGGTGGGCGGATTCAAGCTTCAGCTGGAGGACCGCGCCGGCCTGGGTGAGGCGGCGCTCAACGACGCCACCCAGGCGATCCTGGGCCGGGCATATCAGTCGCCCGAGCTGGCGGGGGTCTTCAGCGGCTACCGGGTCAACGTGCCGCAACTCGATGTGGAGGTGGATCGGGACAAGGTCAAGCAGGAAGGGATCGTCCTCACTGACCTGTTCCAGACCATGCAGGCCTATCTCGGGTCGGTGTATGTGAACGACTTCAACAAATTCGGGCGCACCTACCAGGTGAAGGTACAGGCCGACGCGCAGTTCCGGGCCACGGCCGAGAACATCGCTCAGCTCAAGGTGCGGAATGCGCAGGGGGCGATGATACC
>DATFFX010000401.1:0-4641 GCA_035249825.1 Gemmatimonadales bacterium
TGGAGGTGGGGAACCCGGCAGCGGTGCTGCGTGCCCAGTCACTCGACTGAGGGCGAGGTGTCTCGTCGCCCCTTGTGGCGCCGCTGCATCTATGTCACTGGGCTTCCTATGAGGCTTGTAGAGACGCAATGGCGTTCGGACGTGCGAGGGGTGAAGCGGCCCGTTCCCCACCTAGTCAGCGGGGCTATCGAGCGGGCGAGTTGGCAAGCTTAGGCTTTTAAGGCTGGCTCGCCGGCCATGAGCGCCTGAATTTCCTCGGTAGTGTAACCGTGCCCGCCCGCTCCGAAGAAGCCGCTCTTAATCTCGTCAATCAGAACCCACGTGACCTGCCGCATGTTCTCGCCGTCCTTCTGATGGGCTCGATCGGCGGCACGAGCCCGGCGTTGGCCTCGGGTCTCCTGCTTCAATTCGTAGACGTTCATACTGTCACCTCGCGATAAATGTGGGGAATAGCGGGTGTCCATTGCGGCAAAACAGAGGACGTCAAGCAATTAGGATGTCTTGCCAACTCTGTGAGTGGGGCTATCTTCCCGCCGCTCACACCGTGAAGGTTTCGATGCGTCTTCTGCCCCGTGACGAGAAGTTTTTCGATCTCTTTACCTCGGTTGCTGAGGTCAGTGTAGAGGCGGCCAAGCTACAGCTGGACCTCCTCCGGGCAGACAGTGCTCGACGAGGACCGATCGTGGATGCGATCAAGCGACTCGAGCATCAGGCCGATGAGATTACCCACGAGGTCGTTACCCGGCTGGATCGGGTATTCATCACCCCGCTGGATCGCGAAGACATTCACCTCCTGGCGTCACGGCTCGACGATGTGATTGACCTCATCGACGGCGCCGCTCACAGGGTAAAGATGTACCACGCCGGGGAGGCTCCCCAGGGTGCCGTTCTGCTTGGTGACGTGGTGCTACGGGGCACCCAGGAGCTGCTGGTTGCAGTCCAGAGTCTGGAGAAGAACAAGGACCGCTCCGTACTGGAGGCCTGCGCCCGGGTGAAGCGGCTGGAGGAGGAAGGCGACTCGCTCTATCACGAGTGGGTCGGCCGACTATTCGATGGGGCGCCCGACCCGCTGCTGGTCATCAAGTGGAAGGAGATCTACGACACGCTGGAAAAGACCCTGGATCATATGGAAGATGCAGGGAACGTCCTGGAATCAATCTCCATTAAACACGCCTGAGCATGGAAGGCGTCGTCCTGTATGTAGTCGTCATTGTGGCCGTCGCGCTCATTTTCGACTTCATCAACGGCTTCCATGACAGCGCCAACTCCATAGCGACAGTGGTCTCGACCCGGGTTCTGAGCCCGGGTAAAGCTGTCTTCTGGGCCGCCTTCTTCAACTTCGTGGCGGCCTTTGCTGTTGGCACCGCCGTCGCAAAGACGATCGGCAAGGGCCTGATCGATATCAACGTCGTCGATCCGGACGTCATTCTTGCCGGCCTGCTTGGCGCGATCGTGTGGGACCTGCTCACCTGGTATCTCGGGCTTCCAAGCTCATCATCGCACGCGCTGCTCGGAGGCTATGCCGGAGCCGCCATCGCCAAGGCCGGCTTTGGTGCCCTGATCCTGAGCGGATGGGTCCTGCCGGTGGCCTTCATCGTTATATCCCCCGTGCTCGGCATGATGATCTCCCTGGCGCTGACGGTGGGATTGTCATGGCTGCTGCGCAATGCCTCACCCGGCCCGATCGACAGGATCTTTCGCCGACTGCAACTCGTCTCCGCAGCGCTCTACTCCCTGAGCCATGGCGCCAACGACGCCCAGAAGACGATGGGCATCATCGTCAGCCTTCTGGTCGCGAGCCAGGCCAGCTTCGTCAATCAGACCGGTTGGCTCAGCAACTTCTATCTCGCTTCGGCAGACCACATCCCTCTCTGGATCATCCTCGCGGCACATACCGCAATCGCGTTGGGTACCGCCGCCGGTGGCTGGAGGATCGTGAAAACGATGGGTACGCGGATCACCAGGCTCCGGCCGTTCGGAGGGTTCTGCGCCGAGACCGCAGGTGGCGTTACCGTTCTCCTGGCATCGCACCTGGGAGTGCCGGTGAGTACTACCCATACGATTACCGGAGCTATCGTAGGTGTCGGTGCGGCTCAGCGCCTTTCCGCGGTGCGTTGGGGCGTCGCCAAGCGCATCGTATGGGCCTGGATTCTCACCATGCCCATGAGCGCGGCTATTGCGGCGCTGGCCTACTTGATTCTGAGTGTGAGGGCCTGAGGGGGGGGAGGAGTCTTCGTCACGCGGCTACTGAGCCGGCGTGGCGAGTGTAGTCGATCGCGTTCTGATAATCCTGGATCAGCTGGTCGTAGACCTCTTCCCAGCGCCGCTCGTGTGCGGTTCGAAGCGCTCCCTCCGTGAGACGGTGACGCAGAGTCGCGTCTCCCAGTAGCCGGTGCAGTCCGTCGGCGATTGCGGCTACGCTGTTGGGCTCGACCAACCAGGCGTTCCCCCCGTGCCGGGCGAACTCCAGCACTCCGCCACCCGCCGCCACCAGCGCAGGCAACCCTGAGCCCATGGCCTCGAGAAGAGAGTTACCGAACGTTTCGGTCGCAGACGGAAAGGCGAAGATATCGGCCGAGGCATAGGCCTCAGAGAGCGGGCGGCCGTCCAGCAGACCCAGCACGTGTACTCCGGGAATCCTGCGACGCCGGATCTCTGCCTCCAGTGGACCCCGGCCCACGAGCGCAAGCCTGGCGGAGCCTCTCACCGGTGCCAGCCGGTCCCACGCTTCGAGCAGGAGAGCAATATTCTTTTCCCGGGCGATTCGTCCGATGTAGGTGACGAGGAGATCGCCGGGCTCGAGGCCGAGTGAACGGCGGTATGCTTCGCTCCTGAACCGGGGATGGAAACTGCTGGGGTCCACGCCACGGCTCCAGATACCGGTATGGACAACGCCCCGGCTGTGCAGGTGCTGCTCGTAAATCCGCGATGGGCAGAGCACACGATGGCTCTGGCCATAGAACCAGCGCAGATAGCGCCAACCGGCTCGTACCGCCCAATCCACCCCGTACCGTCCGGCATATTGCTCGTAATCGGTGTGCGCCGAAGCAATGATTGGAGCGCGCAGTTGACGGGCGACTTTCAAGCCGGTGATGCCGAGCGCGAACTCAGTGGCGAGATGGACTACGTCGGGCTGGAAGCGGGCGGCATCGTCCAGGACGTCACGAATCCGCGGGAAGGCCCACTGCACGTCAGGGTAGAGAAACAAGGGAATGCTGGGGGAACGGTGGACTTCGGGCCGGTCTTTCTGGCCGTTAACGAGTGGATAGCTGGCCGAGTAGACCCGCACCTGATGGCCACGTTCCTCCAGTGCCCGCGTTAGGCGTAGCAGGGTGACCCCCACGCCGCTCACCATGGGCCAGTATACCTCGGAAAACAGGGCGATTCGCACGAAGTAAGGCTAGAGCCCAAATGTGCAAGCGACAAGGTTCGCCGCCGCCCGGGCCGGCGGCGCTGGATGGAGCCCCTCGGCTTCGAGCGCCGACTCCCCCCCACCACCCACCTTGCGCTCAGCCTTCGGCGCTCCATCCAGTTCCGCCGGCCTCGCCACCAGGTTGATAGATTCTGCCGGGAGATGCAGTGGGCCGATGGTCTCGCCGAAGCACTGCGTTCTTTTGTGCAGAGGCGAGAACTCGGTCCGCCGCACGGGGGTGGAGCTTAGATTCCGACATGCGCATCCGTGAGCCATTCAACGGCGTCTCCCATCTCCTCGGTCTTCTGCTCGCGGGCGCGGGCACCATCCTCCTGCTTCGGCTGGCGCGAGGTCCCGCGCAACTGGCGGCATTCGCAGTTTATGGCGCGACTCTGATACTGCTCTACGGCGCCAGCACTCTCTATCACACGCTTGCGGTGCCGGAACGACCGTTGCGAGCGTTGCGAACGCTCGACCACATTGCGATCTACTTCCTCATCGCCGGCACCTACACCCCGGTTGCACTGATCACCCTGAATGGCGCCATGGGTTGGACTCTGCTGGGGGTAGTCTGGCTCATCGCCGTCGCCGGCATTCCGTTCAAGATGTTCTTTCTGGACGCGCCGGTCTGGCTCTCGACCGGGACGTATCTGGGCATGGGTTACCTCGCACTGGTGGCGGTAGTCCCGATTGCGCAGGCAGTTTCGTTCTCCGGGCTGGCCTGGCTCCTCGCCGGCGGCGTGGCTTATACGATCGGTGCGGTCATCTACGCGCGCCAACGGCCCGACCCGTTCCCGGGGCGCTTCGGCCATCACGAGATCTGGCATTTGTTGGTGATGACGGGGAGTGCCTGCCACTACGCCTTCATGGTTTACCACGTAGCCTGAGATGAATGGCATCGAAATCCGCGGGCCCCGCGTACCCGACGCCGACCGTATCGTCACGCCTGAAGCAATCACTTTTTTGCATCGCCTCAGCCGCAAGTTCGGACCGCGCCGAAAAGAACTGCTGCAACAACGGGTCGAGGTCCAGCGTCAGATACGGGCCGGCGCCCGCCCTGATTTCCAGCCCCGGACCCGGGAAATCCGAGAGGGCAGCTGGAAGGTGGCAGCAGCTCCGTCCGATCTGAATGACCGACGAGTCGAGATTACGGGGCCGGTCGAGCGGAAGATGATGCGCCAAGAGGACGACTCCCATCCCGCCTTCGCCCAAAACGCGAAGAACTTTGT
>DATFFX010000402.1:0-4003 GCA_035249825.1 Gemmatimonadales bacterium
AACGTACCGCGCGGACCAGGAAAGCCTCCATCTCTCTATGTGGGCGATCTCTGGGCGGCGATCATGGCAGCTACAACCGACTGGAAGCCCGATCTCGTGCTGATCTCAGCCGGTTTCGATGCCATGGCGGGCGACCCCCTCGGCGGCTTCACGCTGGAGCCGGAGCACTTTGCCGAATGGACTACCCGTTTGCGCCAGCATCTCCCCTCGACGCCCGTAGTAGGGATGATGGAGGGCGGGTACGTCCCTGACCGCCTGGCGGAGGGAGTCACGGCACACCTTCGCGCACTGGCATGAGGCGCCTGTTGCCTCTCCCCCAGTGGGCCGTATAATGCAGTCCAGTTGCCGCTCGGCGGTTTCCCACTCCTCGAGAAAGCCCTTGCCTCAGCCGCTGCGAATGAGTGTCGAGCTTCTTCAGCTCCGGACCAAGCACCCTTTCATCATCGCTCGCGGAGGGCAGAGCGATTACCGAACGGTGTGGGTAAAGCTCACCGACGCAGAGGGTCAGGAAGGCTGGGGAGAGGCGGCGCCGACCAGGTTTTATGGCGAGACGGCGGAGTCGGCTGTCGCAGCGCTCAATTACTATGCAACCGAGCTTCCGAGTGATCCGCTCGATCTGGAAGCAGCGGAGCGGCGTTGGGAGATAATGCTCGGCGGTAATGCCGCGGCCCGCGCAGCACTGTCATCGGCACTCCACGATCTGGCAGCCAAGCGCCTCGGGATTCCGGTATACCGCATGTGGGGACTCAATGCGGGCACCGCGCCCAAGTCCACCTTTACGATTGGACTGGATAGTCCAGAGCGCATCCGTGCCAAAGTGCTCGAGGCCGAGCAGTATCCTGTGCTCAAGGTAAAGCTCGGCACCGAACGTGATATCGAAGTTTTGGGCGCCATTCGCGATGCCACCGATAAGGAGATCCGGGTGGACGCGAATTGTGGCTGGACAGTGAAACGCACCATTCGGATGCTGCCGGTGCTGGAAGAATTCGGGGTGACGGTACTCGAGCAGCCTTTACCACAAGATGATCTCGAGGGACTGGCGGCGATAACAGCCCAGGCGGATATACCTGTTATTGCAGATGAGAGCTGCGTCACCTCGAGGGATATTCCGCTGTTGGTCGGGAAAGTGGATGGCATCAATATCAAACTCGCCAAATGTGGTAGCCTGCGTGAAGCATTGCGGATGATCACCATTGCCAGGGCGCATGGGATGATGGTCATGGTCGGCTGCATGATCGAGAGCTCGCTGGGCATAACAGCGGCGGCTCACCTGACTCCGTTGGTGGATATTGTGGATCTGGATGGTGCCGCACTCCTTGCCAATGACCCGTTCGTCGGCGCCGGTATCGAGGGTGGCCAGGTAACACTCCCCTCCGGGCCGGGTCTCGGCGTCAGGCGGCGATGAGCGATCGATTTGCCCTCGTCGCTCTGCCCCTGCCGCTCGCATCCCCCTACACCTACCGCATTCCTGAGACTCTGGGCGACCGGGTAGTTCCCGGGGCGCGGGTGGTCGTGCCGGTCCGCCGGCGGGAACTGATAGGGCTCGTGGTGGCCGCCGATTCAACGCCACCAGCAGTACCTGCGAAGGATGTCCTCGCCGTTCCTGATCTCGAGCCGGCGCTCTCTCCGGCCCTGTTGTCCACGGCGGAGTGGATCGCCGGCTACTACGCCGCGCCCATCGGGCTCACGCTGAAGAGCATACTTCCCGCGGGAATGCGGGGCGAATCTCAGGTAATCGTCTCGGTTTGGAACGGCACCCGCGTTTCCGGAGGGGTGGCCGGCCAGCTGCTCGGCTGGCTGGAACAGCGTGGTGGAAGGGCAGCTGTCTCTACCGCGGCGCGTGCCCTCAAGCGGCCGCTGTGGGATGTGATTGGACGGCTTGCACGCGCTGAGGCGGTGACATTAGAGGTTCAGCCTCCTGATACCGGCGCTGCCGGTCTGACCGAACCTGTGGTGTCGCTGACAGGAGAGAGACCGACACTGCTGGAACGCGATACGCTTTTCAAGCGACGTCCGAAGCAACGTCTGGTCTACGAGACGCTGGAGTCGTTGGGAGGAAGCGCACCGCTTCGCCATCTCTCGGATCAACTGGGCTTCAGCGATGGCGTGCTCAAGGCACTGGTACGGTCAGGTCTCGCACAGCTGGGCCGCTCCGAGGTCCTGCGCGATCCGTTTGCCGGCTCGCCGGCCGCTCCGCCGCCACCGACTCTGACCCCACAACAGTCAGCCGCCCTCGAAGCCATCGCTGATGTCGAGCCTGGGGAAGGGGCTCTGCTTTTCGGTGTGACCGGGAGCGGAAAGACGCTGGTGTATCTCGAGGCTGTGCGGCAAGCGCTTGCGCTTGGCCGAGGCGCGATCGTTCTGGTTCCCGAGATCGGGCTCACACCGCAGACCGTGAGCCGTTTTCGTGGTGCCTTTGGCGATGAGATTGCGGTCCTTCACAGCGGGTTGTCCGATGGTGAGCGTGCCGACGCCTGGCGAATGCTGCGGCGAGGAGAGCGGCGCGTCGCGGTGGGAGCGCGGTCAGCCGTCTTTGCGCCAGTCGCCAATCTGGGCGTCATCGTGATCGATGAGGAACACGAGGCGAGCTACAAGAATGGCGAGACTCCGCGCTACCACACCCGGGAGGTGGCGGCGGTTCGCGCTCGTCTCGAGGGCGCCCGGCTGATCCTCGGAACTGCCACACCCTCGTTGGAGACTATGGTGCGAGCGGAGGCTGGACTGCGGCTGCTGCGTCTGCCCCAGCGGGTGGGATCTCGCCCGCTTCCACCGGTGGAGATCATCGATCTCAGAGTAGCGCCGAAGGTGTCGGGCACCGGTCCGGTCCCGTGGTCTGAGGCACTCGACTCGGCCATGGTAGCGGCACTCGCGAGGAAGGAGCAGGCGCTACTGCTACTGAACCGCCGCGGCTATGCCTCATTCCTCCACTGCCCTGATTGCGGCGAGGTTTGGCAGTGCCCCCACTGCAGCATTTCGCTCACTGTCCATCAGGCTCCCGCTGGGCTTCGTTGTCACTATTGCGGGCATGAGGAACCGCTGCCGTTCACGTGCCGAACCTGCGCCAACCCGGTGCAGCAGATGCGTGGTGTGGGGACCCAGCAACTGGAGCAGATGCTCGCCGAGCGTTATCCAGAGGCCCGCATCGCGAGAATGGATCTCGATACCACGAGCACCAAATGGTCCCACCAGCGAATTCTCGCGACCGTAGAATCAGGTGAGGTCGATCTGTTGATTGGGACGCAGATGATCGCGAAGGGACTGGACTTTCCCAATGTGACCCTGGTGGGAGTGGTTGATGCCGACACCGGACTTTATCTCCCGGACTTTCGATCGGCGGAGCGGACATTCCAGTTGCTCGCGCAAGTGGCTGGAAGGGCGGGTAGGGGTCCGAAAGGGGGCCGGGTACTGGTCCAAACGAGGCATCCGACGCATCACGCCCTCGTGTGGGCGCGGGAGCACGACGCTGAAGGGTTCCTGCGCCAGGAACGGCTGATCCGCCAGGATCCGCCGTATCCACCGAGTACCGCGCTCGTGAATCTGTTGCTGTCGGGACCGGAAGAGCAGGAAGTAGGGCGGAGAGCTGCCGCGCTGGCGGACTGGTGTACCGCGTTGGTCGAGCGTCACGCACTGCCCATTAGCGTACTGGGTCCGGCTCCTTGTCCCCTCGTGCGCATCAAGGACCGGTGGCGCTGGCACGTTCTCCTGAAGGGTCCCTCAGAGGCGCTTGGCAGGGTGGTGCGCTACGCGGGACCGAGGGTCCGCCGGCGTGCAACTACGCGAATAGTCATAGACCGCGATCCCATCTCATTGCTTTAGCCGGGAGAGCTCTCGCAATGGCTCCGGGACCGGCTAGCCCGTGGGCCAGGCTCCAAGAGCACGTCGCACGACCACCAACTCGCCGAGGTGATAGGCCGTGTGATCTGCTACGAGGAGAAGCTCGCGGAGGTAGGTCTGGCCCACTCCGGCGGGTACTGTAGCTGTGAGGTCCAGGTCCTGGTTCAGC
>DATFFX010000403.1:0-3678 GCA_035249825.1 Gemmatimonadales bacterium
GCAAAGTGGTCCACCAGCCAGCGCACGAACAGCCAGTTGGCACCCCGCTCCGCCAACTCGGCTGGCGCATTCCTCGGCTCGATCAAAAAGTGATCTTCCGGCGACGACAGGTAGTCGAACGCATTCTCCAGGTCACTCCGGACATACTCCTGAAAGCAAGAGCCGGTGACCGGGCACTCGGTGTTGGGAATTTGCCGCCCGCCGAGCTCTTCGGCGAAATGTGAGAGGCCTTCATTCAACCAGGTGTCCTCCGAGATCCCGCCACGCATGAGCACATGCTGATTGAAGCTGATCATATGCTGAAATTCGTGAATGAACGTGGTCGGCAGGCGGGAGCGGGCGAACTCCTGGGTAATGTCGCAGTTCAGGTTAGCAGGATCAGGCACCAGGCCGTAGAAGATCTCCGCCTCGTTGGATCCCGGGTTAGCGCCCGATTGCGGAAGGAGATCGGCCCCAAAGAAGTACCCCAGTACCACGCTGCCGGTGCTGGCGCAGTTAGGGCTGAGTGCGTTCACGCGGTGCGTGAGAAGCACGATGACTACCCCATTGCCGTCGATGTCGGACTCACGACCGAACGCGATGGTGTCTATGGGGTAAAGAAAATCATCGAACAGGGTACCGACTTCGGTGAGGTCTGCGTCATCGTAGCCTCCCGGCGGCGCATCGTCATCCACAAAAATCGCTACCCTGTCACCAACCGCCCGGGCCGTGGCGGTTGCCTGAACGAAGGCGTTGCACTGCTGGCTGCTGCAGACATTGAAAACACGCTGCTCACCCGGGGCCGGCGGTATGGCTGTACGTTGGGGAACGCGGCCCTGATCGAAGAGGGCGGCCGCTGCACCCTCCGTGAGCGCGCGCTCCCGGTCCCGCAGCATCCGATGGAAAGCGCCTTCCGGCCGCGGCGGCTGAAAGGCGGATAGCATGGGCGACGGAACGCTCGGGGGAGCTGCGGTGGCCGCGGTGGAACCGGTGATCGAGTACGAGGCCGATATGCCGTCATTCGTCTCCTCACCGGCCGTGGCTACAGCCACATAGAGATGTTCCGCGCCGGTGGCATCCGCGGCCGGCAGGCGGACGCAAGCATCGTCCTGGCCCGGGTTCAGGATCCGGAGCTCGCCTATCGCCAGGACTTCCGTACTGGCAGCGCTACAATCAAGGGAAGGGAGATCGCCGGGCTCCGTTCCGCCGCCACAGGCCAGAACGAGGAAACCGCCGGTAGCAGCCGTCAACAGCGATCGCACACTTGGCACTTGAGGAGTACTCCGGGTTAGATGAAGCGGAGACACGAGCACCGGAAGGGCGTGGAAACGTAGCAAAATAAGGCGCAACAACGGCTTTTGACAATCGAACAAGCTGCCGGTAGGTTCTCTCCGTGTCCGAGAACATGCGGCTGTCGGCGGTCAGGTTCGGTGCTGACGGACTGGTGCCGGTCGTGACCCAGGAGAGCCGTTCCGGCGATGTCCTGATGGTTGCTTTCGCCAACCGGGACGCGCTCCAGCGTACCCTCGCCACCGGCCTGGCTCACTACTTCAGCAGATCCCGCAACGTCCTCTGGCAAAAGGGCGAGACATCGACCCACGTCCAGCGTGTGGTCGAAGTTCGGCTGGACTGCGATGCGGATACCGTGCTGTACCGCGTAAACCAGACCGGCCCGGCATGTCATACCGGGACCAGAACATGCTTCTCTGATGTTATCTGGCGGGCCGACCAACAGGAAATCGCTCATCTCACGGAGCCGGATCCGGGCGGCCATCTCTTGAGCCGCCTGGCGCAGGTCATAGCCCGAAGAGCAGTGGACCAGCCGACGGCCTCCTACACCGCCAAGCTGCTGGCCGCTGGGGTGGGGAAGGTTTCGCAGAAGGTCGGCGAGGAGGCCGTCGAGCTAGTAGTTGCGGCAAATTCGGAGGATGATGAACGTCTCGCGTCCGAGACCGCCGATCTCCTCTATCACCTGTTAGTGCTCCTGCAAGCCCGCGGCGTTCCGCTGGACGACGTGTTGCGGGAGCTGGAACGGAGAGAAAAAGCGTGAACGGGGACAGTACCGGGTAAACGGGGCGCACGAGATCACCCGTTCACTGCTGACCGTCCACCGTTTACGCTGGCTAAAAGATGTCCTTCGTCCACCTCCATACCCACAGCGAATACTCATTGCTTGATGGAGCCAACCAGATCCCGGAGCTGGTGGCACACGTCAAGAAGCTCGGCATGGATAGCCTGGCGGTTACCGACCACGGCAACATGCATGCAGCCTGGGAGTTCTACGAGCACGCCCAGGCGCACAAGATCCGGCCGATTCTGGGTTTCGAGGCGTATCTGGCATTTGGGCCGCGCACGGCGCGCGAGAAGCCGCAAGGAGCCCCGGCCGCTTACAGCCATCTGGTCCTGCTGGCCCGAAATCGTGCCGGTTACCGGAACCTGGTTCGGCTCACTTCGATCGGCTTTACGGAAGGATTTTACCGTCGCCCGCGCATCGACAAGGAGGTGCTGGCCGCACATTCGGACGGAATCATCTGCCTGGCCGGCTGTCTCTCGGGCGAGGTGGCGCTCCATCTACGCCAGGGAAAGCTGGATGAAGCGAGACGGAGTGCGGAGTGGTTCAGCAGGACCTTCGGCTCCGATGGGTTCTGGTTGGAGATTCAGGCGCACGGGATTCCCGAGGAACGAATTGTGACCGAGGGGATGCTGCGCCTCGGAGGCGAGCTCGGGCTTCCGGTGGTGGCCACCAACGATGCGCACTATCTGCGGCGCGAGGACGCAGAAGCGCATGACGTTCTGCTCGCCATCGGGACCGGCAGCGACCTGGACGATCCGAAGCGCTTCCGGTTCACGGGGCAGGAATCGTACGTCAAGTCTGAAGCGGAGATGCGGGCGGCGTTTCCGGATCAGCTGGACGCGTTGGCCAACACGGCACGGGTGGCCGAGCTGTGCGAGTTCGACTTTGAAAAGCGCTACTACCTTCCGGAGTTCCCTCGCCCGACGGAATACGAGAGCGACGAGGCCCTGCTTACCCACCTGGCGACTACGGGGGCCGAGCGGCGCTATGGCGCGCCGCTGTCACGAGAGGTTCAGGATCGGCTTGCCTATGAGCTGGCCGTCATCAACAAGGCAGGCTATGCCGGGTACTTCCTCATCGTCCAGGACTTCATCGCCGCCGCGCGTGAACGCGGCATTCCGGTCGGCCCCGGACGCGGCTCCGTTGCCGGATCGCTGGTCGCGTACGCGCTCGGAATCACCGCCGTGTGCCCCCTCAGATTCGACCTCCTGTTCGAGCGTTTTCTCAACCCGGAGCGGGTTTCGATGCCGGACATCGACGTGGACTTCTGCTTCGAGCGGCGGGGTGAGGTGATCGAGTACGTTCGGGAGCGCTACGGGAGGGCCAGCGTCGGCCAGATCGTCACCTTCGGCACCATGAAGGCCAGGGCGGCGGTCAAGGACGTGGCCCGGGTGCTGCGCATTCCACCGGGGGAGGCCGATAGGATCACCAAGCTGATTCCCTCCGGCCCGGCCTACAACCTGCCCGTGCAGGAGGCGGCCACGAAGGTAGACGAGTTGCGGGAATTACTGCGGGATAACCCCACCTATCAACGGCTGATCACGTTGAGCTCGCGGATCGAGGGCATTTCGCGTCACATGTCGGTTCATGCTGCCGGTGTGGTGATCGCACCGGGGCCGCTCTCC
>DATFFX010000404.1:0-4239 GCA_035249825.1 Gemmatimonadales bacterium
CGTTGTCGCGCCGATCATCCCTACACTCCGACCACCCTTTAGCCATCCCACTTGGCCGATTGAGCCCAAGTACGGGGGCCGTTGAGGTCACCGGGCGAGCGGACCGGAGGACTCCGGAATAGACTATAACCACACAGCGGCAGGCACCGATCTGATCGGCAACCAATCGAGATTACTGCATCCCGAGGCGGCTGCTCGCGACCACTGGTGTGCTGATCGCAGGGCTATCGGGACCGTTCCGAGTGCTCCGGTGCGCATGAAGGGCCTTCCCCGACTTCAATTGTATGAACTCTGATCCGGTCCCCCAAAAAGATGTCCACTACGATGTGGGCTCGAAATACCATTCGATGTCGGACGGACATTGTCCACCTGCGCTCAGATAATGCAGAGAGACCTCCCGGCGTTGGCAGGAACGGAATTCGACGTGGTCGTGATCGGCGGTGGAATTTGCGGAGCTGCCGCCGCATGGGATGCTGCGCAGCGAGGGCTCTCAACCGCGCTGGTGGAGCAAGGAGACTTTGGAGCAGCAACCTCAGCCAACTCACTGAAAGTCGTCCATAGCGGTATCCGCTACTTGCAGCACCTCGATGTGCGGCGGATCCGCGAATCCTCGCGTGAGCGTACGGCGCTGCTCCGGATCGCGCCACATCTGGTCCACCCGCTTCCAGTAGTGGTCCCCGCGTTCGGGCATAACGTGCGAGGACCCGAGGCGCTTGCGGCGGCGTTTCTCGTCTTCAACAGCCTGACCTGGGACCGCAACTCTGGCCTGCTGGATCCGGAGCGCCGGATCCCGTCTGCGCACCTGATTTCCCGCCGTCAACTCCTCGACTGGCACCCTGGTGCCGAGAGCCCGCAGCTCACCGGCGGAGGAGTGTTCTGGGACGGCCAGCTCAGTAATCCGCCTCGTCTGGTGTGGGAGTTTCTCCGCACCGCCGCACGGGCAGGGGCTGTCGTTGCCAACTATGCGGAGGTGATCGGGTTTCTGCGGAGTGGTCCACGCATCAGCGGAGTCATCGTACACGATTGCCTCAATGACGAGCGACTCGAGGTGCGGGCACGAGTGGTCGTTAACGCTGCTGGTCCGTTCGCGGGACAATTGAATGTGCGGGCAGGACTCGGTGGCAGGGGCCGGCTTCCCGTATCCCGCGATCTTGCGCTTGTGATCCGGCGTCCGTTGGTTCGCAACCGCGCCCTGGCGTTGCAAACGAAGTACCGAGATCCCAGCGCGATTCTGAGCCGCGGGCCCCGTCATCTTTTCATGGTCCCATGGCGGGGAGCTACTCTCATCGGTGTCAACAGCATCATCTACCAGGGTGACCCGTACAATCTCACGTCTACCGATCAGGAGGTTCAGGGATTTCTGGACGAAATCAACGCGTCCGACCCGAGCCTGAGATTGACGTTCGACGATGTCGCACTGGTGCATGCCGGCCTGTTGCCCATCGAGGGAGGCAATCTTGCCCATGGCGACATCAGCTTTGGAAAGCGCCCTCTCCTGGTCGATAATGCGAAAGAGGATGGGATCGAGGGGCTCATAACCGCGGTCACCAATCGCTACACGGTGGCACGCCTTGTGGCGGAACACGCTGTGGACCTGGCTTTTCGGAAGTTGGGGAAGAGGGCACCGCATTGCCGCACGGCTGAAACTCCTCTCCTGGGAGCGAACTTCGGCACTGTCTCCGGGTTGGTCAGGGACGTGATCGCGGCAGCCGGGTCCCGGCTGACTCCGGAAGCCGCCACGCGGTTGGCCTGGAATTACGGCTCGTCCTATGGAGACATTCTTCAGGCGATACCGCCGGCTCCGGATTCGGCGAAAACGCTCGGGACATCGGAAACGCTGAAGGCGGAGGTCGTGCATGCCGTGCGTGAGGAGATGGCAGTAAAACTGGCGGACTGCGTATTCCGCCGGACGGAGCTGGGCACCGCGGGCGATCCGGGACGGGAGGCACTCGAGGCCTGCGCCGGACTCATGGGTTCCATGTTAAGCTGGAACGCAGGCCGGATCGCGGCGGAATTGTCAGAGGTGCAGGCCCGGTTTCCCTGCCGCGCTGGAACGGATTTCGAGGCACAAACAAAGACCCGGCGTCTGTAGCCCGCCGGGCCTTCTGGGTTCGCGATCGTCGTGGACCGCCGCTGGCGGATGCGCCCTTCGATGGGCTGCCACGAACCGTCTGTTCGACGGTGATCAGGCGAACAGCACTAAACTAACGTAGGGTCCGTGAAGGCCCCGTGAATACCAGATGAACCGCCCTTTATTCCGCAGCCATCATGTTGCTGGCGCAGAGGCGGGAGTGCGATTGGCGGTTGTGAGCGGAAGATCGTCGGCGATCTGCACCGGCGCCAGGCTGACGCCGCAGCTGGAACAGAACACCGCATCTGGCTCCGGACGGGGCCCGCAGGTGGCACACTGCGGCCGCGAAGGCTCGGCTGACACGAGAGCGCGAACCCGGGCGGCGACCATCGCCTCCACGGCGTCGGGCGTAACCCCGAGCGATTCGGCTCGGAGTGCCTCCAGCGCCACTGTCGTGTACTTGGCCTTGAGAGCCTCGTAGTCACTTTCTGACAGCTTGCCCGTCTCGCGGTCGAAGTCGATTTCCTTCAGCGCGGCAAGGGCGATCCCTCTGGGGGTTTCCTCGGGGTCGAGCGGCTCGAACACCGCTGTGGACTGGCGGGGCTGTCGAATCAGCGGTTGAAGCACCAGCCAGAGTGCCGCCACCCCGACCAGCGCCGCCGCCAGCGCCTCCGGCAGCATCAGTCCTCCACCTCGGCCAGGGCCCGGCGCAACCGCTCGAGCTCTTCAGGTGTCGCGGAGACCGGATGGGCAGCTGGCTGCTCGGTTGGCCTCGACTCGGCGGCAACGGACTCACGGCGCCGGAGCACTGCGACCAATGCGACCCCCGCCGCCGTTATGGCGGCGCCCGGGAGCAGGTATCCCCAGAGATTGAACCCCTGCGGCTTGGGGGCCATGAGGGCCTTCTCACCATACTTACTGACGAAGGTGTCGAGAATCTCTCGAGCGGTCTTTCCGTCATCCCAGAGCGCCAGCACCTCGCGATGCAGCTCTGGAGAGTAGGTGCAGGTAAAATCCGTGGTGCGGCAGGTGAAGATGTCGAGAGTACAGCCGCAACTGCAGGCGAGGCGCTGTTCGATTGCCTGGATCGCGGCATCATTCTCCTTGGGGTCGGTTGGCCGGCGTGACCGTCCTGCGGCAGCCGGATCGCGCAACGTCCCGGTTGCGCCCCCACCCGTGAGTGAGTCCTGAACACCCTGAAACGAGCCTATTGGCGCCACTCCAAGCGCCACCCGCAGCAGGAATGCCCTCCGATCCAAAGCTTCGGCTCCGGAATGTTCGAGACTCATCTCTCGATCGCTCCTGCCAGCTCGACCTTGTAACCCTCACTCTGAACCCTGCGTGGTCCCGTACTGGCCGGACCGCCTGGCCACATCGTCACTAGTCCTCCGAGCACGAGGACGAATCCACCGAACCAGACCCACCAGACCAGCGGATTGAGGTTGAAGCGGTATACCGCCTCCTCGGTTCCGTTCACTGCCCCAGCGAAAACGATGTACAAGTCCTCCTGCAGCGTGCTACGAATCGCCACTTCGGTGGAAGGCTCGAAGGTGGGGCGCTTGAAGCTATCCACGTGCTGCCGCTTCTCCGACGTCATGAGGCCCAGCGGTTTGCCGTCTTTGGCCACGCTCACGGTAGCGGCCGATACGACCCGGTTCAGCGCCTCGTACTGCGAGATCCCCTGGTGCGTGAAGCGATAGGTGTGCCCGAACGGGCTCTTCATTTCCACCGTCTCACCGGGCTTGAGGGTGGCTTCCCGCTCGCGCTTGAACGCCATGCCCGCAAACGCCACGAAGTAGATCAGAATCCCGGCATGGACGATGTAGCCGCCGTAGCGCCGGCGGTTGCGGCTGATCAGACGCCCGAACGCAATGGGGATGGCCTCACCATGCATGCGCCGCCGGGCCCGAACGCCGCGGTAGAACTCCTGAATGATTGTCCCCGCCACGAAACCCGCGAGTGCCAGAGCCATGATTGCATAGAGATCGCGCACGCCGATCAGCAGCAGGGCCCCCAGCGTAAGCAGCCCGAGTGTGACCGGGGGAATGAACTGGCGCCGCAAGTTTGCGGTCGATGCTTTCCGCCATGCGATCAGCGGCCCCACGCCGGTGAGGCCAAGCAGCAGCAGTCCGAGGGGGACATTGACGCGGTTAAAGAACGGCGGCCCG
>DATFFX010000405.1:0-4402 GCA_035249825.1 Gemmatimonadales bacterium
CCCATCAAGGAAGCGCGCATGGAAAACCGGATTGCGTTCAGAGTCGCCGCCCCGCTGCCCCGCTGCCCCGCTGCCCCGCCATGTTCCTAGGCCACTACGGCGTTGCGTTCGGGCTGAAGCGGGCCCAGCCAAAGCTCTCGCTGGGAACGCTCTTTCTGGCGGCTCAACTGCCAGACCTGCTCTGGGGGATCTTTCTGCTCCTGGGCTGGGAGCACGCCAGAATCGTTCCGGGGAAGACCGCCATCACACCGTTGGAGTTTCTGGACTATCCCATTTCCCATAGTTTGTTGGGAACGCTCATCTGGAGCGTGGTAGCCGCGGCACTGTACTACTCCTGGCCTACCCGGGACACCAGCCGCCATTGGCAGGCGGCAGCCATCGTGGGACTTGCCGTATTCTCGCACTACCCGCTCGATGTGCTGGTGCACCTTCCCGACCTTCCACTCACCGGCAATGACTCCGCCAAACTCGGACTCGCCCTGTGGAACAACAGGGTCGCGACTCTGGTACTCGAGGCACTCGCTCTTGGTGGCGGTCTGGCCGTCTATGTGTCCCGGCCCTCCAACAAGCGTCCGGTCAGAGGATCCAGAATTCTGATCGTGACTCTTTTACTGGTGGGTACATATCTCGCAAGCCTTTTCGGGCCGCCACCGCCGAATATGAATGTGGTCGCACTGAGCGACATTGTTTTCATTCTGGCCATGGCTGCCCTGGCCGGCTGGGCCGACCGTGCGGCCAGCCCGGAAGAGCTTGCGGCCCGGCGCCAGTCCCGTAAATGACGGACATGGACCCATTGTTCTTTCGCTTGGGCGCATTGTCCGGGCTGTTCGGCGTAGCGGCAGGTGCATTTGGCGCCCACACACTGCGTGCGCGGTTGACCGCGGAGCACCTGGCGGTGTTCGAGACTGGTGCCCGATACCAGATGTATCATGCCCTGGCATTGTTTGCCGTCGCCTGGGCGGTGACCCGCTGGCCGGGCCCGTTGCCGGTCTGGGCAGGCTGGCTGTTCGTGGCGGGAACGGTGCTGTTCTCTGGCAGCCTCTACATTCTCGCATTCACCGGGGCTCGCTGGTGGGGAGCCATAACGCCGCTCGGTGGGCTGGCGTTCCTCGTTGGATGGCTGTGCTTGTTGCTGTCGGGGATAAGGCCAAGGTAGAGTGTTCGTCATCCCGAACGCAGTGAGGGATCGCGCAGGTTTACGTCGGCGCCGATATCTCGAACTGACGTCTCATCGAACGATCCCTCGCATTCGCTCGGGATGACACCCGGCTGCTACCTTACCCGCCTACCGCCGGCTCCTCCTCCTCTTTCGCCCACCTGAAGAACAGCACGCCGATGGCCGCAAACAGCCAGAGATTACCGGGCACCCACATCAGGAGCCCACCTAGTCGCTGGTCGTCCAGTGGCGAGAGGCCCCACATCCGCGGAGCTTCGACGTACCAGGGATAGAGGACCTCATCGGCGAACGTTATGAGCGCCGCGACGATCTGCATCGGAATTCCCACCAGGAACAGGTACAGCATGGCCGGTCCCGGAGACAGCCGGGGCAGCTCGGGGGCCGGTCCCATGACGGGCCACCACATCAGCGTGGCCGTCACCATGAACAGCAGATGGGTGGCGATGTGCACCTCGTGGCTCCGCATCATGAGATCGTAGAAGACCCCCAGGTGCCACACGGCAAGCGAGGCGCTGAAGAGGACCGCCGCAACCCACGGCAGAGTCAGGAATCTTGCCACCCGGAGCACACCGGGGTGGCGCAGGACCGAGCTCAGCAACCACTGGGGTATTCCTGCGAGGAGCAGCGGCGGAAACAGCAGGGTGAGCACCAGGTGCTGCACCATGTGCATGGAGAACAGGTAGTAGTCGCTCAGGTCGTGCACCGGACCATTGAGCGCAAGCAGGAGGACGACCAGCGAGGCCGAGAACGAGAGGACCTGCCACCGCGATGCCGGGGGCCATCCGTGACGCCGCCGGTACGGGCCGATGCCATAAAAGTACAAGGCACCGAGAAGTCCGGTGCCTATGATCACGCTGGGATGGAGCGACCAGCTCCACTCGTAAGGAGCGGCAGGTCGCAGCCTTTCATCCAACATCAGCCTGCCCGGGCGAAACTGAAATGGTACGCCTGAAGCATGATCAAGGCGACGACGATGAAGGCCGCGATGATCAGCGGGAAGACGAAAACCCCGGAGAAGAGCTTGTGGTCCTGCTTGAGATGCATGTAGAACATGGCCACCAGGGCGAACTTTGCCGCGGACAACAGCAGCAGCATGGGGACGAACAGCGGCTTGATTGTGGGCGCGAACGATCCCGCGCGCTGACCGTAGGTGATCTCGTAGAGGCCCACCTCGAGTGCGGTGAGGACGAAGAGGATGAGACCCACCTTGAAGTACAGGCCCGCCGTCGGGTGGCTGTGCTCGGTATGAGGGGTGCCGGTCACATGGGCGTCCATTTAGAGCCTGCTCATTTGATGAGGTAGACCACGGGGAAGATGATGATCCAGACCACATCCACGAAGTGCCAGTACAGCGCCGCCATCTCGAGGTTCAGCGACTTGTGCGGCGGGAGCTTTCCCCGCAGGCCGTCGATCCAGAGCGTCGCCAGCCAGATCACCCCGATCGTCACGTGGGTACCGTGGAAGCCGGTCAGCGTATAAAAGCTCGAGCCGAAGAGGTTGGTGGTGAAACCAAGGCCCCGGTGCACGAAGTGGGTGAATTCGTAGACCTGCATTCCCACGAAGAAGATGCCGCAGGCGAGGGTGGCAGCGAGCCAGCCCAGCAACGCCTTCCGGTTCCCTCGCTGCGCGCCACTCAATGCCAGCACGACGAACAGCGAGCTGAACAGCAGAAGTGCGGTGCCGAGGGTGACGAGCGGGATCTCGAAGATCGGCTCGAAGTGCTGGCCTGCCGGCGAGGTCCACGGCTCGTGCGGGAATGGTCCTACGAGGCTCTTGCCCTTGTTGACCAGATAATTCGAGATCAGAGTGGCGAAAAACATGCATTCCGACCCGATAAAGGTCCAGATTGCAAGCTTCCGGTTGTCCAACCCTGTCGAGGTCTCGAGGTGCGCTGCAGCCGCGTGAGCTGTCAAGATCTACTCCAAATAACGTGAACGGTGAACAGTGCCACTTGGAACAACGTGAACGGTGAACAGTGAACGGTGAACAGGTTCGGTGAGTGAAGCTTCAGTGAAGTAACTGTTTACCTCTTACCGTTTACGGTTCACGCATTTCCTAGCCCGCCGGCTCGTAGGCCCACTTGTACACTCCCAGGAACAGGAGCGCGCCGGCGGCAATCATTCCCCAGACTCCCGTCTGTTCCATGAGCATCAGCGATGCGAAGAAGGCCAGCACTCCGACCCCGGTGATCAGCGGCCAGTACGATGGATTGGGCATGTGAATTCCGGCGCCACTCACCCGGGCCGGCTCGGGGAGCATCCCTCCGCGTTGCCGCTTCTCCTCCCAGAGAGCATCACGCCCATGGACGGTCGGTATCTCCGCGAAGTTGAATTCGGGTGGAGGCGACGGAATGCTCCATTCCAGGGTGGCGCCATTCCACGGGTCCGCCGGCGCATTGCGCGGCTTGCGCCAGGTCTGGAAGATATTGACGAGGAACACCAGGAACGACAGACCCAGGATGAATGAGCCTGCAGTCTCGATCTGGTTCATGAGCTCGAACCCGAGGCCCTCAGGATAGGTATAGACCCGCCGGGGCATCCCGTGCAGCCCCAGGAAGTGCATGGGGAAGAACGTCAGATTGAACCCGATGAGCATCAGCCAGAAGTGCAGCTTGCCCAGCCGCTCGTCGAGCATTCGGCCGAACATCTTGGGCCACCAGTAGTAGGCACCGGCGGTCAATCCGAAAATGCTTCCGCCGAACATCACGTAATGGAAATGGGCGACGATGAAATACGTGTCGGTCTGCTGCAGGTCCGCCGGCGGAGAGGCGTGCATGACTCCGGAGAGGCCGCCGATGATGAACATGGCGATGAAACCCACCGCGAAGTACATGGGAGACCGGAACTGGAGCGATCCCCCCCACATCGTGCCGATCCAGTTGAAGATCTTCACCCCTGTCGGAATCGCGATCAGCATGGTGGTGAGCGAGAAGAATGTATCCGCCAGTGGGCCCATGCCGGTGGAGAACATGTGGTGGCTCCAGACGCCGAAGCCGAGGAACGCGATGAATATGCCGGAGAAAACCATGGCAGCGTAGCCGAAGAGCGGCTTTCGGGAGAAGACCGGCAGCACCTCCGACACGATGCCGAACGCCGGCAGGATCAGGATGTACACCTCCGGGTGCACGAAGTACCAGAAGAGGTGCTGCCAGAGGAGGGGCTGTCCTCCGCCCTGCGGGAGGAAGAAGGTGGTCCCGATCGTCTGGTCGAAGAGGAGCAGGATGAG
>DATFFX010000406.1:0-3175 GCA_035249825.1 Gemmatimonadales bacterium
TGCGCCCAACGAGTCCTCCAGCTGGCGATAGGCTGAGACTTCCTCCCCGCGGATCATGGCCAGGTAGGGACTATCCATGTAGCGGCCCTCCAGAAGAACCCGCGCGGAGTCCGCCAGGGCTGGGTTCAGTTGCTGGGCGGCGAGAACCGCCTTCGGTGCGTAGGGCGAATCGGGCCACTCGTTCAGAATTCTGAGGAAGATCCACTCGGCCATGCGAGGTGCCTGCAGGGAATCGCGTGCGGCCTCGGCCGCGAGAAACAACCGGATATCGCCCTGAGGAGAGCCATGAAAGCTCGAATCCGACGCCATGAGCACGGTGGCGGCAGTAGTGCGCAGCTGGGTGAGCTCTGCCGCGATACTCTCGTTTCTCCTGGCGAGAGCGGTCAGATTCTGAATCGCCGGCGAGAGCTCTCCGGGCTGAGTCAGGCTGCGGAGGTTCAGCCGTACCAGTTCGATTCCTGCCCTCCCCGCTGCAGGACCCGACCCGCCGATCTTGGCCGCCTCACGGAATCTCGCGGCGGCTCGCGCCGTATCAGCAGCCAGGAGCCGGAGCCCGTCCTCCACCAGCCAGCGCGCCTGCCTCTCGGGGGTGCGGCCTGGTAGACGCCGCAGCCGGTCGATCAGGCTCGAAGCATTTGAGGGATCCCGGGCTCCCAGCGTCACGATCAGCGAATCCCACGGCTGGGTAGTATCTCCGCGCGCAACCAGTGAATCGGCAAGAGACATGGCCTCTGGAATCCGGCCCGCTCCGGCAAGCGCAAGCAGAAGCTCGGGCTGGGCCCGTCGCTCCTTCATTCCTGCCAAAGCGCTCAGCGCCTCGTCGTATCTCCCCAGAAGCCGCAGAGTCCGTGCTCGCTGAAATCGTGCTTCATGTCGGCGAAATCCATCCTTGCTGTCGAGCACCTGTGCGAATGCTGCATCCGCCGCCGCCACGTTGCCGAGGGTCACGTGACAGCGGCCGGTTGCCAGCCAGGCGTCCTCCCCGAGATCCGGATTGAGCTGGGCCACTGCTATTCGGCTGAGGGGTGCCAAAGCCTGCTCACACTGTCCCAGGCGAGCGAGAGCCAGTCCTCGTAAAATGGCGGCCTCTTCAGCGTACTTGCTCGTCGGGTGCCGGACCATCACGGATTCCGCTTTGGTCGCCACCTGTCCCCAGAGGTTGTTGGCCTGGAATGTCCGTCCTTCCTGCTCGGCCTTTCGCGCGGAGTTGGCCAGCCGGTTCGCGTTGTACATACCGTTGTAATAGACGCATCCAGCCAGGAGCAACACGGCAAGGGTCGTCAGCGGCGGGAGATTGCTCCAGCGAAATGGTTTCATTGTCTCACCCCTGAATCTCGCGCCTGATTGGTCTTGCGCTCGTATTCGAGGAGATAGGCGACGATGGCATCGGCTATGGCAGCAGCCATCGCTTTCTGGGTAGAGCGGGTGGTGAGGAGTTGCCCATCCTGGGGATTGGTGCTGTAGCCCAGCTCCACGAGTATTGCGGGACGGCGAGCAGTCGTGAGCACCATGAACCCCGCCTGTTTGACCCCTCTGCTCTCTCCGCTGTGCACCATTTTCAGGGTACCCTGGACCAGCTCTGCCGCACGGGCGGACTCGCGCAGGTGCTCGTTCAGCTGTAAATCCTTCAGGATGAAATCGATTCCCGCACCAGTGCCGGTCGGCGCGCTCCCGGTTTCGAATCGAACGGCTTCGTTCTCCATCCGGGCGACCCGGGCCGCGTCTTCGGTCTTGGCCTCTGCGAGGAAATAAGTCTCGAAGCCGCGCACATCAGTGTAGCCGCGGCGGCGAGCCAGCGAATTCACGTGAAGGCTCACAAAGAGGTCGCAGTCGGCGGTACAGAACGCACCGCGATCTCCCAGCGCTATCAGGGTGTCAGAGGTGCGAGTCATCTTCACGCCCACACCTCTTTGCTTCAATTCGTCACTCAGCAGCAGCCCAACAGCGAGGGTCACTTCCTTCTCCCGCGTTCCCCGAGGGAAGAAGACGCCCGGATTGCCGGGGTCCACGCCACCGTGCCCAGGATCGATGGTGACGGTATGACCGGGACGGAGCCCGTTCGGAAGCCGAGTGATTTCTCGAGGAGTCGCGCCGGCTACAGAGCGGGTGGGAGTACCGGAATCGATCAGACGTGCGCGACGCCGATCGTAGCGGTATTGATCACTGAAATTCGATGGTAGAACCTCTGCCACGAATTGAAACGGGAGGAAGAGTGTGTCGCGTGAGACCGAGGCAGCGGCCACGAGCGGCTGCAGCCGCTGATCGAACAGGTACAGCGGGGCGTCCAGCAGGAAGCGGAACGTCCGCGGTCCCACGACTACCTCGGCCCAGCCGTCACTGACCCGCGCCGAGCCGTTCAGTGCCGCCATGAGCTTCGGGGCCGCAACAACAGGCGCTCCACTGCGATCGGCGCGCACCGGGATCCTGGTTTCTCCGTTCACTCCGGTGATCGTGACAACTGATGGTGCGGCACCGACCCCATACGTGCCCAGTGCCACCAGGACCGCCAGCGTTCTGATCACCGTCGGCCTCGGATAGACACGGCGCGGGCCACTTCACGCTCCATGACCTTGCGCTTGATCGTTTCCCGCTTGTCGTGCTGCTTCTTTCCTTTCCCCAGTCCCAACGCCACTTTGGCCCGGCCCTTCCTGAAGTAGAGCTCCAGCGGCACGAGGGTAAGTCCGCGCTGCTCGACCGCACCTATCATTTTCTCGATCTCTCGACGATGCAGCAGAAGCTTACGGGCGCGGACCGGATCGTGGTTATAGCGATTGCCCTGCTCGTAGGGTGTGATGTTCATCCCTTCAAGGAAGACCTCCCCATTCTTTACCCTGGCGTACGCCTCCTTTATGGAAGCCTTGCCGTTCCGCAGAGACTTGACCTCGGTTCCGGTCAGTACAATGCCCGTTTCCCAGGTCTCGAGGATGTGATAGTCGTAAGTCGCCTTGGGATTGCGGGCGACTGAATGCTTCCGCTCGGTCGAGGGGGTGGTCTCACGATTCACTCGGGAATTCCTAAGCAAAGGATAGGCCACCACTTCGGGCCGGTCAACGGCTAAGCTGTGGAGGAGACGGAGAGGACGGAGAGCTCGAGCGGGGCAGGCTTTATCAGACAGTGCCGAAGGCGGGACTCGAACCCACACGGGCTTGCGCCCACTGCGCCCTGAACGCAGCGC
>DATFFX010000407.1:0-5602 GCA_035249825.1 Gemmatimonadales bacterium
TTTGAGTCGTGAGCAGGTCCAATCGAGCGTTTCCCAGGGTCACCAGTGACCGCAGCGAATCGGAGCGGGTGGCCGACCCGGTTCGGAGCCTTGCCACTGACACCTTGAGCTGCTCCTCGGCCCGGCGGACACTCGCCTCCCGGACCCGCAGAAGCTGGGCCGCGGCCAGGGCGTCAAGGAACTGGTTGGTGGTTGTCAGAGCCTGCTGAAACCGGGCATCGATGAAGGAGGCCTCGGCAGCGTCCTCTCCGGCCCGAGCCGCCCGCATCTCGGCCCCGCGGCGGAAGCCGGTGAACAGATCCACGCTGGCGGCCAGGGAAGTGGTGATACTGCGGCTGCTCGCGTTGCCACTGGTGAGCTCACCCGTAACCGGGTCCAATCGAGGGGGTCCCTCGGAGAAGAAGTCGCTGCCGGATGAGCTGGCGGTGACCCTTGGGAGGTAGGCTCCCAGGGCACTCCGGCGTTGGGCGGCGGAGGTACGCACGTCGGCGGCCGCTTGCACCATTGCCGGCTGTACCCGCTCCGACCGTCGAATCGCTTCAGCCAGGGTTACCGCTGGTGGCTCTTGCTGCCCGAAGGCCTGGCTCGTACCAGGGTAGTAAAGGATCGCCGTCATGAGCATGACACGACTCAGCATGGTTCCCGCCCGGGAGGATACGGTGTAGGAGGTCAAGTCAAATGAACGATATGTCACCAGGAAAGTTTCAGGAAGAAACGTCACACTATGCTCGAAGATCATTCGCCCGCAGGCGCAAAGGTCGCACCATCACCGATCAGCTCGACGGCGGAACGCTTCTCTGCCGGCCGCCAGCGCAAACCAGGCGCAGAGGCCGGCCAGGATGTATGCCGATTCTCTCGGGACAGACACGAACAATAAGCCGAGTACGATGAATATGGCGCTGATCGGGCCGAACACCGACCTGTGGGCGTGGCTGGCCACCGCCCGAAGTACCAGCACGGCGCGCTGACGGGTCTCGCGCCCGCTTCGCTGATAGGTGCCCGCCGGGATCTCAGGGCCGTGGCGCGTCAAAGCCGCAGGGAGTGCCTGACTGATCCTGCGGGGCCCCCGCCGGGGGCGGCTGGCCACTTCCCGGCTGCGGGCTACATCCCGGCGGAACTGCGCCTCCATCGCGTCGGCCAAGGAAACATCCTCGATCAGTACGTCCAACTCATAGTTCCCGAGCAGGCTGGAAGGATTGAGATTGCTCGATCCAATTCTGACCCAGCGGTCATCACAGATGATGCTCTTGGCGTGCAGCATCGGCCCATCCCATTCATAGATTCGAACGCCGCTTCGGAGCAGGTCACGGTAGCCGATGCGGGAGAGATTACGGATCAGCGGAAGGTCACTGGAGCCGGGGACCAGAAGGCGCACGTCCACGCCATCGCGGGCCGAATCGCGTAGAGCCTGGAACAAGCGGGGCGGCGCCACCAGGTAGGCATCCGTAATCCAGAGCCGCTCGACGCTGCCCGCCGCCAAGAGCTCGATGACCCGATATGCCCGCTCCCTTCCCGGCTCGCCACTGATCACCCGCACATCCGCGCTCCCCTTCGGCTCGACTACGCCTGCGGCCTGTTCGGGTGACACCGGTGGACCAGTGAGCCGCCAGCTCGCGGCGAAACTTTGGTCCAGCACTGCGGCAGCGGGGCCGGATATATCGACCGCCGTATCCCGCCATGGCTGGCCGCTCGCATCGCTTTCGCCAGTCCACTCGCACCCCACGCACAGCCCACCCAGGACCGCACGAGAGCCGTCGCCTACTACCAGCTTCCGATGATTTCGCGAGACGTTGGTGACCACGTCGATGAGTTGAGGCGGGTGGAAGGCGCGCACCTCGACACCAGCCTTCCGCAAGTAGCCCCAGAATTTACGGCTGGTTCCGAATGAACCGAACCAGTCGTAGAGCACTCTGACGCTGACACCCTCCCGCGCGCGGGAGGCAAGCAGCTCAGCGAAGCGCCAGCCGGCGGCGTCGCTCCGGATGATGTAGTTCTCGAAGTGTACCCAGCGGGTGGCACGGGCAATCACGTCGAGCATAGCCCGGTATGTGTTCGGCCCGTCGATCAGCAGGTGTACCTCGTTCCCCGGGACTGGCCGCCCACCGGCCGCGCGGTTGATGGCACAGGTAACCGACTGCTCGGCGGGTATGGACCGCATGATGCTATGCTCCGAGGCCCAGCGCTCGCTCGTGCGGCCGCAATGCGGAGAGCATAAAGGCGATGTGCTCCTCGAGCGGAACACCCAGCTCTTCCGCCCCACGCAGCACATCCTCCCGGCTCACCCCTCGGGCAAATGCCTTGTCCTTCAGCTTCTTCTTGACGCTGGAGACTTCCAGGTCCTGAAGGCTGCGAGATGGTCGGACCAGTGCACAGGCAACGAGGAAACCGGCAAGCTCGTCCACCGCGAAAAGCGCCTTGGCCATGGGAGTGTCGCGCGGAACGCCGCTGTAATTGGCGTGCCCCAGGATGGCACGCTGCATCATTTCGGGGAAGCCCTCAGCTGCAAGGACGCGTACCCCTTCGGCCGGGTGTCCCTCGATGGGTGAGTGCTCCGGATTGGGAAAGCGCTCATAGTCGAAGTCATGCAGCAGACCGACGAGCCCCCACGTATCGGGGTCCTCACCGGAGGTCTGGGCCATGGCACGCATGGCTATCTCGACGGCGTACATGTGCTTCCGGAGGGCATCCGAGGCGGTGTACTCGTGCATCAACGCGAGAGCGCGATCTCGGCTCCAGCTCATCCGGCCTCCATGTAGGGGTGTACAAGTGAGAGGTGAGAAGTGAGAAGTAAGAAGTGAGAAGTGAGAAGTGAGAAGTGAGAAGTAAGAGTAAGAAGTAAGAAGTGAGAAGTAAGAGGTAAGATGTAAGCCGAGGCCATGCGACAGACCACGTCCTTCGCCTCGCTCAGGATGGCAATTCTACTCACTTCTCCCTTCTCACTTCTTACTTCTCACTTCTCACTTCTGCCCTCTCACCTCTCACTTCTCACTTCTCACTGCTTACCCCTCACTGCTGTTGACCTTGAGGGTACCCGGCAGACAGCGCCACCCGGCTCGCGCGTTCTCCGTCAAGGCTGATCTCGAAGGCATACTGTCCCGGGCGGGGCAACGGCATATCGAACACCAGCACGGCGCCGGCCTCCACGTCCACCACTCCGGCCGGAGGCTCGCCGAACTGCACGGTGCCTTCGCCCCCCAGAAGCTCGTTGTCCGCGTCGTCCACGAAGCGGATGCGTATCGTGTGTATGCCGATCTCGGTCCGGCGGCCGCGCACCCGGAGGACCAGGTGGGTGCGGGGGTAGACCGCGGGAAAGTTGGACAGCCAGACATGCTGAAACATGCCGAGCACGCTCAGCTTGCCCTGCTGATCAATCAGGGCGTAATCGGCGACTACAGCGAAATCGAGGTGCAGGGCTCAGCTGACTCGTATGGATGTAATGACGTCGTTCTGCTTGATCTTGTTAACCACATCCATTCCCTCAGTGACCTGGCCGAACACCGTGTGCACCTTGTCGAGGTGAGGCTGCGGTGAATGGGTGATGAAGAACTGGCTGCCGCCGGTGTCCTTCCCGGCATGTGCCATCGATAGGGTTCCAGTGGTGTGCTTATGGGTGTTCAGGTGGGTCTCGCACTTGATCTTGTATCCGGGGCCGCCGGTGCCGACCCGCTGGTTCGATGGATCTTTCGAGAGCGGGTCGCCGCCCTGAATCATGAATTTCGGTATGACGCGATGAAAGCGGGTCCCATCGTAGAACTGGCTGTTGGCCAGCTTCTCGAAGTTGCTGACGGTTCCCGGCACCTCGGTATCGAACAGCTCTGCCTTGATGGTGCCTTGGCTGGTTTCGATTGTTGCGCTCTTTCCCACGGAATGTCCTCTGGTAGATTGGGTGTTCAAATCTAAACTGCCTGGGTGCAGGTGACTCGGGCGAACTCAGGAAATCCTCTCACGCCGAAATCAGAGGCCGGAGCGATTCCAACGTGGCCTGCCAGGAAGGGAGATCGCTTGCCGGTTGGCTGCAACTCGTACCGGAGCAAGCATAGCCTCGCACCTGGTCGGACGCTGACAGCATCGCGCTGAGCGCCGGCGGGAGTGGCTGAGTGCCGGCTTCGGAGGCGGAGAGCCACTGGACTACCCGGCGCGGAACGAAGCCGGCCAGGGCGGCCTGGTGCATGGCTTGCGCAGTCGCGTCCCCGTCATCCCCCACAATCACCAGGTGGGTTGCGGGATTGAGCTGCCAGTCGCCTGCCAGAAGGTAGGTCGCAGCGTAGAGTCCCAATTCCCGCGCCCGGCCGCCAAATGCCCGGAGCAATTCTTCTCCGCGCTGCCTCCAGCGCGGGCTGCCTGTGATCTCGTGCAGTCTGGCGCAAACGATTCCCGCCACGCCGTTGGGTGAAGGCGTCGGTGTGTCCTGGACCGGCTTGGCTCGGGCCGGCAACAGCCCTTCCTCGCCTGACCGGCCACGCGCTGTATCGAAGAGACCCCCCTCCTCATTATCCCAGTAGTCGGTCCAGACCCGGTCCATGATTCGTTCGCTCCAGTCGAGCCATTCGCGATGTCCAGTCACTTCATAAGCATCGAGAGAGGCCGCCGCAGTTTGAACCTGGTCATCGAGTAGTCCGTCCACCCCACCAGGCGTATGGGCCACCGCGTCAGCCGCTGCATTTTCAGTACGCAAACGCTCCAGTGTGCGCAGCGCGTGACTGCGACACCAGTCGTCCTGCAGCACCGAACCCGCCCGAAGCATGGCGGATGCCATCATGGCGTTCCAGTTGGTGTAGCGGGTGCGATCCACGAATGGTGCGGTTCTTTGGGCCCGCGCGGCCCGGAGCTTCTCCTCCGCCGATCGCAGCAGAGCTGCGATGGCGTCCTGACTCCGACCGGTACGCTGCGCCAGTGCCGGCACGGTGGCTGAAATAAAGAGCACATTCTTGCCAGGATTGTGATGCATCTCGCCGGCGGTGCCGATATCGTAGTAAGCCGCCGCCACATCGAGCTCGTCAGGACTCAGGACGGCGGCTGCCTCATCCCGGGTCCAGGTGAAGTAGTCGCCGTCGTCATCGAGGCCGACGTCGGCATCCTGACTGGCGGCATAGCCGCCGTCAGGATCGGCCAGGACTTCCCGGACCCAGCCCACGATGCTCCGGGCCACCTCGGCGTATTCCTCATCGTTGAAGAGGGCGTACGCATCGAGATATACCTTCAGCAATTCGGAGTTGTCATACGACATCTTCTCGAAGTGCGGAACGATCCATCGAGCATCAACACTGTAGCGATGGAATCCGCCGGCCAGCTGGTCGTACATCCCTCCACGAGCCATGCCCTGAAGGGTACGATCGATCATGGTGCGGACCTGCTCCGAGGGCTGATCGTGCCACCGGCAGAGCAGAAGCGTGAGCGCGCCTGGATGGGGAAACTTGGGCTGGCTGCCGAAGCCTCCGTTCACCGGATCGAAGATGCGGACCATCTGTTCTACGGCGTCACCCAACAGCTGAGGCGTCACGTCCCCTGGCGCGGCCTCATCCAGGCTCTCCGCCAGCACCCGGCTGATCGCCTGTGCCTGAGCCTGAACCTGGTCGCGACGGGCGTGATAGCCATCGAGCAC
>DATFFX010000408.1:0-3581 GCA_035249825.1 Gemmatimonadales bacterium
CGAAACCCTGAACCTCCATGACCCCGCCCGCCGACAGACCGATAAATGCCACCGCTGCGCCGGCCAGGGCGAATCCGGCGGCGAAGACCGGAACGGTACGCCCTCGTCGCGCGCCGGCGAGCTCAAACCGGAAAAGCGGCAGCAGGTGAGTCATGCGGCATTCTCCCGCACCAGGGCCAGCCGGCGCGCGACCGTGTTACGGCCCTGTTTTACCAGGACCTGGTAGATCCGTTCCACTGGAAGATCAGAGACGCCGGGATCGCCCGGCACGCCGGCTGCGGCTGCCAGCTCCGCCAAAGTCCCCAGCGCCACGACCCGGCCCTGGACCATCACCGCGATGCGATCGGCCAGGACGGCCACGTCGTGCAGATGGTGAGAAGCGAACAGTATCGCGGTTCTCCGCTCGCGAGCCTGACGAATGGCGAGCCGCACCTCCTCGGCTCCTTCCGAATCCAGGCTGATGCTGGGCTCATCGAGGAGAAGTGCAGTCACGGGACCGAGCGTCGCCAAAGCCAGCATCACCCGCTGCCGTTGTCCACCAGAGAGCTCACCGAGCGTACGCCCGAGCCGCCGGCCGAGGCCTGCGCCCTCCAGCGCCTCGAGCGCCTCGCTGACCGGTACGTTCCGAACATCCGCTACCAGTTGGGTTATGTCACCCAGGATGGTGGTGAGGGGAGCGCCGGAACGCTGAGAGAGGTAACCCAGCTGCCGCCGTGCGGCGGCCGCATCGGTGACGACGTCGTGTCCCCCAATCGAAGCGCGGCCGCCGCTGGGCCGGATCAGCCCGGCAAGGGCGCGGAGCATCGTGGACTTGCCGGCGCCGTTGGGCCCGACCAGCGCCACCACCTCGCCGGCAGCAACCTCGAGTGTGACAGGCTCCAGCGCGAGATGGCCAACGTAGGCCTTGTGCAGCTCGTCGAGACGGATCACCGGGTCGTCTCCTCCCGGCGCGATCGCCGCCACCGGTTGGGGATAATCAGGAGTGCGAGCCCCGCGCCGAAGCTCGCCGCCGCCGCCAGGTACTGACTTCCCGCTCCCGATTCCAATGCGGCCGCCGGCAGCGCGGCAATGACGCGAAGCTGCGGTGGCCGGGCGGCCGGACATCCCTCTTCTACGCGATCCACATCGAACACCGGGAAGGTCCGCTCGGCCCAATCGAGGGTGCGTGCCGCCGGGCTCCCGAGAAAGAGACGCAGCCCCTCCCGCGACCGGGCCAGTTCTGCCAGGGGCGAGCTCACGGCATATGGCTCGTCCAGCACTCCGTCGCCGTCCAGGTCGTAGCCATCACGAGCGGCGCCGGCCCAATAGTTTCCCCGGCCCTCGACGCAGAAGATGTACGATCCCATACCCGATCCGCCGGTCGCCTCGAAAGTGTTGCCTATGATGGCGTTTCCGGTGATCTCGGTCTGCTCGCTGTTGCCGTAGAGCTGGAGGCCAAGCCAGTTCTCCGCCACCAGATTATCGATGTAGCGACCTCGAATGACGTTATCGAAGAACGTGCCGACGGCATTCCCGACGAACAGGTTCTGCTCGATGACAGGCTCGGTGGCGGTCTGAAGGACCAGGCCGAACGATCGGCTCCCCGAATTCCAGGCAAAGACGTTGTCCCTAATGATGAGGCCATTGGAATTCATCACCACGGCCCCCGCGGCCCCGTGGGTGAAAAGATTGCTCTCGAACCGGTTGTGATGACTGAACATGTAGTGCAGGCCGAAACGAGTTCGCGTGATGGTATTGCCGGTCACAACGGCACTGTCGGTGTACTCGAAATACATGCCATCGCGAACCGACGCGATTCGGCTATCAGCGATGGTGATGCCGCGGGAGTAATGGAGGTGAACTCCGTTGCCGGTCTGACTTTCCGGGAGTCCTCCGGGCCCTTCGATGTCAACCCGCCGGAGAGTGATACCACGAACTTTTCTGAGATACACGCCGAACAGCATGTCCCGGACTATGATATCCTCGAGCAGCACCGAATCGGCGGTGATCAGAATGCCGGCGTCGTCCTGGTCGACGTTTCGTCCGCTGTGCTCGATGCGAAGACCGCGAAGAGTCGTTCCCGGAGCTCTGATCTCCACTACACTGCCGTTGCCGCTTCCGCGTACGACGGTGCCCGGCGCTCCCAGCACCACCGTCGGCTGTGATATGACCAGCGGGCCCGGATGCACCCCGGCTGCGAGCCGGAGCGTGTCAGGCGAGGCGGCGGCGAGGAGCCCGAGCAGCGCAATCATGCGACGGCCAACTGCTGCACCGCTGCCCTTGACTGGGCCTTGCGGCGGGCCTCGAGCGCGAGCGCGACAGCGAGCACCAGAGCATAGCTGCCCAGCAGGTAGGTTCCGGGACCGGGATAGCTGTAGACGTCAAAGTTGGCGATGTGCTGATGACCGAATACCGGTGGGGTGAACGGCGCCACCTTGATCGGCGCTTCGGGGCTGAGCTGATGGCCGAATGTGTACATCCGGTAGTAGAAAGCGGCCAGCGAGAAGAGCCCGAAGTAAGTGAACAGCACCAGCAGGTCCACCAACTGGTGCACCCGCCCAAAGGCCGCCGTCCTGAGGCCGAGCAGAAAGAACAGGCCGATCGCGAAGGGGATGAACTTCATCTCCGGGAAGTCCTGCGCCCTGATCTCACGCATCCCGATGTAATGATTGAGGATGTTGATTCCCTGAAGGTCGGCGCCGGCATTCCCGCCCACCAGCTTGTGGGCGTAGATGGACATCCGGATTCCCTCGGGGAACATCTGGGCCAACATCGTGATCTGCCACAGGGGAAAGAACAGCGCCACCAGCAGGAAGACTCCCGCCCCGAGAACGGCCAGCCGTGCCCGGGGGGAGAGGACTTCGTCAAGCCATAAGGTGAGCGACATCATCGCACTACTTCCGTGCCACGTCGGACGCTGCCGCACCCCTCGGCTTCACCATGAGATATCCCTGCATCTCCTGGTGCATGGCCGAGCAGAAGTTGGTGCAGTAGAACGGCCACACGCCCGGCTTGTCCGCCCTGAATCGGATCGTCTTGGTCTCACCCGGGTCCATGACAACATTGATGTTGTATCCGGCAATACCGAAGCCATGGAGCATGTCGCGCTCCTGCTCGGCGTTGGTCACGTGGAGAATGACCGAGTCTCCCTGCTGGGCCTCGATCTCGCCGGGCGCAAAGTAGGAACGGATCGAGAAGACGTTGCCCTCCACCCGCGTGCCCCGCCGGGTCACTTTGGCGTCGGCCGCGGCCCAGGTGGCGTTGGGGTGCTTGTTCTCTGCCTTGGGATACACCTCAATCGGCTTGAGCAGGTCCGCCTTGACCAGCTGCGCGAAGTGCGGCTCGGGCTCGGTATAAGCCTCGTACAGCATGGACATTCCATCCCCGGCAATGTCTATGAGCTGGCTCGACTCGGGCTGCGAAGGCCCCACGTTGAGATGGCGGCCCTTCGACAGTTTGTTCATCGAGATCAGGTACTTCCCGTGGGGGTGCCGGGTATCGCCGTGCGCGGTGACCAGGTGACCAACGGAGAAGTGAACCGGGATCTTCGCAGTGACCAGGGCCGAGTCGTTTCCATTGAATGGGCCCAGCTTCCACTTCGT
>DATFFX010000409.1:0-3589 GCA_035249825.1 Gemmatimonadales bacterium
CTTCCGCAGCGGGCGCCGACTAGGCCTGAATTTGTGATTACGCGGCATACATTCGAGCGGGTGTGAGGGGCTCGCGACGAAACTCCTTGCAACAAGCACGCACCACGAGGAGAGTGGTGGCGGCGCTGACGGTGACGCGCCGACCGACTGCATTCTCTTGTCGGGAGGCGACGGGCCATCAGCGCCGCAGGAACCACTCGGTACTACCGTGTGGCCGACTGCACTCCAGGAGAGGGTCGAATCCCAGGAATACTGCCACGGATACGATACAGCCCGGTGCTTGCGGTGAGATAGAGCGATTTCCCGTCGGCATCACCGAACGCAAAGTTGGCGCCCTGCTCCGGCGGCACGATGCGCCCCAGCGCCTTCCCCGAAGACGAAAGAATCCAAACCCCTCCCGGCCCCGACACGTACACGTTCCCTTCTACATCCACCTTAATGCCATCGAGTGCGACCGGCTCGGATCGACTGGTGAAATCGTAGAAGATTTTCCCGTTCTGCAACCGTCCATCAGGCGCCACCTCATACCGCATTAACACCTTGCGGGCCAGATCCCAGTTGCCGACGTACAGGTAGTTCTCGTCGGGAGAGAATGCGATGCCATTGGGCCCACTGAGCTCCGTCGTAAGCAGCTCGACCCGGCCGTTCTTCGCCATGAACACGCCGCTGAAGGGCAGCTCTTTGGCCGGATCGTCGAAGACCTGTGATAACCCGAACGGCGGATCAGTGAAGTACAAGGTCCCATCCGACCGGTATACCAGATCGTTCGGGCTGTTGAGTCGCTTTCCCTGGTAGCGGTCGGCCAGTACCGTGATCTTGCCGGTGCGCTCCAGCCGGGTCACCCGTCGGTTCCCGTGCTCGTTGATCGTCAGCAGGCCGTCTCGATCCAGGGTCAATCCATTGGATCCCGGCTGGCGGTAGCGACCGATATCAAGACCGCTGTACCCGCTCTTGGTTCGGAACACCGAGACTGTTCCCTCGGGCGACCAGCGATAGATCGTGTTCGCGTTGGGATCGCTGAAGAGGAGATAGCCATCCGGGTGCCAAACAGGTCCTTCGGTGAACTGAAAGCCTCCCGCCAGTTTCTCCAGCTGAGCCCCTCGAGACACGATCCGGTCGAGTGCCGGATCGAGGCGCACGACCTCGGCCCTGCTGGTTGGCGGGGAACCAACTGATCCCCTGGGAAAGAAGTCCAGCGTCGCCGAGCGAACCCAGATGAAATTGGCCGGCGGGCTGGAGATCGGGCCGTTGGCCCCGAAGATCGCGAGTTGAATCTGCTGGCCGGGACGAGCATCTCGGGTCAGGAGGACTCGATTGGGGGCGTTGAAGCCCTTGATCAGCTGCCCGCCGGTCTGTCCCAGTACCAAGGGAAGCCGTCCATCCACCCAGATCTCCGCGTAGTCGTCGATCACCAGCTCGAGCACCACGGTAGCTCCAGTAACATCGAGGCCGCCGACGCGCCGAGGGAGCGTAATCCGGGTCCTGTACCAGTTGAACGCCAGCCTTCCGTGCGATCGCCGGTTCTCCAGCGCGGCCGGCTCGATGATCTCCCAGGAGGAATCATCAAAGTCGGCGGCACCAGCATGAGGGATTATGTCGTTGGTACGATTCGATGCGCCCGATGGACGAAGATCCGCTCCAGGTTCGCGATGTTCGACTCCGACAATCGTGACATCGCTATAGCGCCACTGGGCTCCAACCACCGCGGCTCCCTCGTTGGTGCGGAGATCCACGACGGCCTGCGGAAGCAGTGTGGGCAGATCGACCGTGGCCTGGGAGAACCCCAGCGTCGGAACAAGGGTGAGGAAAACGGCAGCGCGGATAAGATTCCGGAGGGAGCTCATGGGTTGACTCCTACCGCTGTTGGACGGCTGGCCTGTCTTACCTTCACCACATAATAGAGAAACGGCGTATTCACCTCCTTGAACCAGTGCGGGACCCCATTCGGAATCACCACGACATCTCCCGCGACGAGCTGCCTGGTATTGCCGTCTTCGATTACACTGCCTCGCAGCTCCTCCGGTCCAATCGACTTTACGCCAACCACCCTTCCCCCGGTCACCAGCGTCGCTGCCCCCTCCAGGATATAGGCGATGTCGGTGTCGCGAGTATGGATCTCGGCTATGCCCGGCCCCTCGCGGCGGCTCGCGTGGATCTTGTAATCGCCCACTTCAATGAGGGGCGTTCCCTTGGCAAAGGCGCCCGAGACCTCGTCGTGCCCGATCAGCGCAACCCGAGCGTCATCGGCTTGAGCCCGGGCAGGGCAGGGCAGCGCTCCCACTGCCAGCCCGAGCAAAATCACGAATCGCATGGTGTGCTCCTGTTTAGCGAGTGGCACTGGTCGAGCTGCGCAGCGCCCCGGTACCGGCGATGGCGATCACTGCATCGCGGGCAGCGCTCGAAGCTCCGCTGACACCAACAGCTCCGATCACCTGACCGTCTACCACGATCGGCTCGCCGCCGTTGAGCGGGGCGGACCAGGCGTTCAACAATGGTGTGCGCCCGCCAACGATCGCGTCCTCCAGAATCTTGGTCGGCTTTTGGAACAGCGCGGCTGTTCTGGCCTTCTCTGTGGAGATCGTTGCACCCATGGGAAACGTGGGCTGGATGCGCTCGAGGTACATGAGGTTTCCACCGTCATCTACGATCGCGATCGAGGCGCCCTCTTTGGCCTTTCTTGCCTCCGCGGCAGCCGCAGCAGCAACAGCCTTCGCTCCTTCCAGGGTGAGGACCTTCTTCGTTTGGGTGATCTGCGCCTGGGCCGGAATTGCCGCGGCGAAAGTCGCCAGGACAATGAGGTGCGACACGGTGACTCTCATGGCGGAGCACTCCTCGCAAATGGAAACTGAAGCAGGATGATGCGGCTCTAATGCGAGGCGGTGGAGAATGGTTCCCCTGAGACGAGTGCAACTTTTCTGCGTATGATGGCGTTCACACCTGAGAACGACATTACTGGTACCAGGAGGAGCAGTGTTCAGTTGCGATTACAACGGGTGGGCCGATGTTCCCGAGGAGGAGCGGGAGGCGATGGATGTATTCGAAAGCACCCACCAACTGCCGGTTACCGCCTGGAGTCTACCGCCAGGCATTGAAGTACGACTGAATCCGCCTCACTTTCATCCGCAGTCGAGGGCCGCCTAGGGGCGCAGACGAGGGCACCAGGGTTGCGACGGACACCATCATCGAGACCAAACAGGTGGTGGATACGATGCCGGTCAGGACCGACACCACGGTGGCCGCGGATACAACTATCGCCGACGATACGACTATGCGGATACTACGATTGCTGCAGACACGGCGGTCGCCACCGACACGACGATCGCGGCGGACACCACCAGGATAGGAGATGATGAGGGCTTGATAAGCGTCGATACCACCTCGGCGCAATGAAGCTGCTTCCATCATCGGCTATAGCGTCGAGATGATCCAGGCGTGCCTGGCAGGAGACGAGCAGGCCGCCGGGTGCAGGCCGCCGGGTGCGCTCCCGAACCCTTTTCCCTTCAGCGCGAGCCCTGATCCACCATCATCTGATGCGTATGACCCTCGCTACCGAAGGCACCTCCTTACCGTTCAGAATGAAGAGCAGGTA
>DATFFX010000410.1:0-2619 GCA_035249825.1 Gemmatimonadales bacterium
AAAAAATTGGCCGCAGATGGACGCAGATCGCTCCATGTCTCCGCCACACTCCTTCTTGTGCTTGTCTGCGACGTGGTCATTTGGTCAACAGCACACCCGTCGAATACGAGTCTGGATTACGGTCAAGCAGAATCTGCGTCCATCTGCGGCCAGTTTTTCTCTACCGCGGCAACGGGTGTGTAGGACGGCGGGGTCGGCGATCCACCTTCTCCGTTCCGTCGGGTTGCCTGTCTGCCTTCTCCGCGGCCGCGCTGCCCCGCTGCCCAGCCGTCCCGCTGCGTTTCCCTTCCTCCGACCACGGCATCATGGCCCGCAGCTCGGCGCCGATCCGCTCGATCTCGTGATCCTTGTCGGCCTCCCGTAAACGCTCAAAATTGGGACGCCCTGCACGATTTTCGGCCAGCCACTCGCGAGCGAATGATCCATTCTGGATCGCCTCCAGGATTCGCTGCATCTCCGCTCTGGTCTCCTCGGTGATCACCCGAGGGCCTCGGGTGTAGTCGCCGTACTCCGCGGTGTCACTGATCGAGTAACGCATGAAGCCGAGCCCGCCGCGGTACATCAGATCCACGATCAGCTTGAGCTCGTGCAGACATTCGAAGTAGGCCATCTCGGGCCGATAGCCGGCCTGGGTCAGCGTCTCGAACCCTGCCTTGACGAGCGCCGTCACCCCGCCACAGAGCACCGCCTGCTCGCCAAACAGATCGGTCTCGGTCTCCTCCCGGAACGAGGTCTCGAGGACGCCCGCACGAGTACAGCCGATTCCCGCGGCATATGCGAGCGCATTGGCGAGGGCATGGCCGCTTGCGTCCTGGTGGACGGCCACCAGACCGGGAACACCCCGGCCGGCCTGGTACTCACTACGCACCAGGTGGCCGGGGGATTTCGGCGCCACCATCGTTACATCCACATCGTCAGGCGGCACGATCTCGCCATAATGGATGTTGAATCCATGGGCAAACATGAGGGTATTTCCGGGACGAAGGCCCGAGGCCACATCCCTCTCGTAAATGGCGCGGCCATCCTGGTCCGGCACCAGCATCATGATGACATCGGCCTGATCCGCCGCCTGCGCTACCGGGTACACATTCAAGCCGGCAGCCCTCGCACGGTCGGAGGACGCACTGCCGGGCCGCAGCCCAACGACGACCTCGGCCCCACTCTCCTTCAGGTTCAGGGCGTGAGCGTGCCCCTGACTGCCATAGCCGATGATGGCAATGGTTCGTCCTGTCAACCGGCGGAGGTCGGCATCGGCATCGTAATACACTCGCACTGGTGCGTTCGTCATCTTGCGGTCTCGTTGTGAAGATTGTCGGCACTTGCCAGCGCGATGGTGCCACTGCGGGCCACCTCGATCACCTCGAATCGCTCCAGCGCACGAAGGCAGGAAAGCACGAAGGCTTCTGATCCGCTGAGCTCAACGATCAGTCCGTCATTGGCATCGTCTATGACGACCCCATTGTAGAGCTGGATAACGTCGAGCAGCTCGGCGTAGCGCTCGTGGGACGCGCGAACCTTGACCAGCGCAAGCTCACGGGCAACCCCGTTCAGGCTGGGAAAGGCAATAGCCGCGCGAACGCCGATCATCTTTTCCAGGTGCTGTACCGCTCGTTCCGCTGTAGCACTATCAGACTGCATCATGATGGTCAACCTCGAGAGGCCTGGGGTCGCGGTCGGCCCAATGGCCAGGCTGCGAACCGGCAGATTGCGCCGGCGAATGAGCCCGACAGCGCGGTTCAGAGTGATAAGCCGGTCTTCCAGGAGCACCGATACGGCCTGGGCTTCCTTCACGCCGGCACCATGGGCGTCACAGCTTCTCCCTCGATCGGTTCCGACAGCGATCCACCGGGCGGAATCATCGGGAACACATTCGCCTCTTGCTCGATCATGAACTCGACTAACGCGGGTCCGTTTTCCGCCACGGCTGCCGCCAGCACACCGTCCAGCTGATCGAGCGATTCGACGCGATGGCCGGCAATTCCATAGGCTTCGGCCAGCCGCACGTAGTTGGGGCTCCAGATTGGTGTGGCCGAGTAGCGTCGGCCATGAAAGAATTGCTGCCACTGCCGCACCATTCCGAGATAGCCGTTGTTGAAGACCGCCATCTTCACTGGAATCCTTTCCTGCACCATCGTGGCGATCTCCTGCATGTTCATCTGGAATCCGCCATCTCCCGAGATCGCCCACACAGACTCTTCGGGACGAGCCAAGGCCACACCCAAGGCCGCCGGGACCGCGAATCCCATCGTGCCGAGCCCACCGGACGTGATGTGACTATTGGGCCGCTGATAGCGAAACAGCTTGGCTGCCCACATCTGATGCTGGCCCACGTCGGAAACGATCGTGCAGTGTCCGGCGGTGGCTTTTTCGATCGCGTCGAGGATAGCCAGAGGCGAGAGGCCCGCGCGAAAGCTCTCGTCCCGGGGGCGGACGAACCCGGCAATCTCTCGCCGCCAGTCATTGCAGTTGCGCGGTACCACCAAGGCAAGAAGCGAGCAGAGCACCTTCTTTACGTCTCCCCGTAGCGCGATGGCCGCGGGGACATTCTTGCCGATCTCGGAGGGGTCGAGCTCCACGTGAATGAGCTTCGCGCCTCGGGCGAACCCGGCCAGGTTTCCG
>DATFFX010000411.1:0-3047 GCA_035249825.1 Gemmatimonadales bacterium
TGAAGGACCGTCTCGGCCGGATGCCAACTACTGAAGAGCTGGCCCGCGCCACGGGTCTCACCGTCGAAGCGGTCCGCTCCCTCAGCGCGCTGAACTCGGAGGCAGTACGGCTCGATCACCCCACCCGGGATGGTGAGGGGAACGAGCGCATCGAGCGCTTTACCAGCGGTGAGCAGGAAAGCACCGATATGTCCACTATGGCCAACAGCCAGACCCGGGATATCGAGGCAGCGTTGGCTGCTCTTCCGCCGCGAGATGCCAAGGTGCTCCGGTTGTATTTTGGACTGGACGATGGTAACAGCCGAACCCTGGAAGAGATCGGCCGCATGATGGGTGTTACCCGTGAGCGTATTCGTCAACTTCGTGATCGTGCCTTGCTCCGCCTGCGCGAAGGGGAAACGGGTGATCGGCTGAAGGATCTGGTGGCGTGAGGGAGCTGTTAGCCAGCTATTAGCTGGGTTGGTCCTCGAGAAACCCTCCGCTTCGGGGGGTTTCTTGTTTTGCTGGAGCTAACATCTGATGGCCGGTCGCTGACAGCTGCCAGCCGGCACTCCTAACCAATGATTCGATTGCAACCAACCATCCCCTACGCCATCACCCGCCAGGACACCGGCGTCCGAATAGAATGGGATCAGAGGGGACATGAATGCCTGTTCCCCGCGCGTGACCTGCGGCTCGCCTGCCCGTGCGCCGGCTGCGTGGAGGAGATGAGCGGCCAGCCTTTGCTGAATCCGGAGACGATACCGCCGGACATTCGGCCGGTCTCGATTGCGCTGGTGGGTGCGTATGGGATCAGGATTGACTGGAGCGATGGTCATTCCACCGGGATCTACACCTTCGAACGGCTGCTGCGTAGTTGTCCCTGCGCGGAATGTACCGGTGGCGCGTGACCCGCGACACATCCCAACACGTTGATCCACAGCACTCTGTACCCTGCGTCTGGTCCAGGTTGCAACTCGACTGCCGGAGTTACCAATGCCCCAAGAGCACCACTCGAATTTCCGCGAAGGATTGGTTGTGGGCCTGGTTGGAGCGTCGCTCGTTCTGGTGTGGTACCTGGCTGTCGATCTCGGGCGGGGAGAGCTCTTTTACACTGCAAACGTGCTGGGGCAGGTCTTTGCCCAGGGCGATTCGACCCCGAGTGTCAGGAGCATCACGGCACCTGCCGTGGTTCAGTACTCTCTGCTCCACTTTGTGTGGTTCATCCTGTTCGGCATTGTGCTGACGGCGTTGACCCACCTGGCAATCCGGAATGCGGCTCTCCGGATGGGCGTTTGGCTGGCACTCGTCACTGGCCTTGCCTTGTGGCTCGGACTCTCCTACACCCTCTACCGGCTGACCGATCAGCGGTTTCCCTGGTGGACTTTCCTTATCGGGAGTTTGCTGGGAATCGGATCGATGGGATTTTATCTGTGGCGCCGGCACCCAGCCCTGCGGGGCAGTGTCCGGGAGCGCCCGCTGGGAGATGAAGTCAGGTCGCCGCCTCACCCGCCCGGAGGGCCGAGGTAAGTCGAGAGCCCTTTGGTGGCTTGCATTCCGGAACGACCCGCCCCAATGTGATGACAAGCCGTATGGAGGCATCACTGCCTGGAGGGCCGCTCCGGAGGCTACGCATGCTGGATAACTCCCATTCTACCATTTCCGAAGGCACCGATGTGGGGATCATCGGGGGCCTGGCGGTCGCCGTCTGGTTCCTGATCCTCGATACCATCGCCGGCCATCCCTTTCAGACTCCGAGTCTCCTGGGGCAGGTGGTACTCTTCGGAGATGCGCGGCCCGACACTACCCGGCTGATCTTCGGGGCAATTCTCGTCTACACCGCATTTCACTTTGCCGTGTTTGCGCTGCTGGGAATGGGCCTGGTGGTCCTTGTCCACTGGGCAGTCCGTGACTCGGTGGTGCGGTATGCTCTTCTCCCGGTATTTCTGGTATTCGAAGTGATGTTCTACGGCTTGCTGGAAGTGCTGTCTGAGCGGACCAACGAGCTATTCCCATTCTGGGCGGTGGTCAGCGCGAACACACTGGCTGCCCTGTGTATGGGAGTCTACCTCTGGGTCCGCCACCCCGATTTCCGTCGTTCGATCCAGGACACACCCCTGGGCGACGCCCCCCGCTAGACAGTCAGGGCGCTGTGCGCCCGGCCCGCCTCAAACTATTTTCCAGCCTCACCTTACTACGGCCAGGTCTGTGAACCTCCGAGTTTTTTCCGTCGGTTCTGTAGTGCTCCTCTCGTTAACACTCCTATCTGCGCCGGCCTGGGCGCAGCTCGAGCCACCTTCAACCGGCGGTACGGTGGCGCTCGACCAGGAGCTTCGAATGCTGGGGCATTACAAGCGGGTTCTGATGATAGGCGCTCACCCGGACGATGAGGATACGGAGCTTCTTACCGTCCTGGTGCGCGGGATGGGGGCGGAGGCGGCGTATCTCTCTCTCAATCGGGGTGAAGGCGGCCAGAATCTGATTGGTCCCGAGCTCGGTGAGGCACTCGGCCTGATACGCACCGAGGAGCTACTCGCCGCCCGCCGGTTGGACGGGGCCCGGCAGTACTTCACTCGAGCCTACGATTTCGGGTACTCCAAGACCCTCCAGGAAACTTGGCAACACTGGCCCCGTGATACGGTGTTGAAGGATGTGGTCAGAATCGTACGCCGCTTTCGTCCGCAAATTATCGTCTCCGTCTTCAGTGGCACTCCCCGGGACGGCCATGGACAGCACCAAGCCGCTGGCTGGGCGGCACATGAGGCATTTCGGATAGCAGGGGACTCGAGCCGCTTTCGCGAGTTGCTGAAGGAAGAGGGGCTGATCGCCTGGAGCCCGTTGAAGCTGTACCGCAGCACCCGCTTCGATACCGCAGCAACCACTCTGACACTCAATGGGGGCATTCTCGATCCGGCGGTAGGAAAGTCGTATCATCAGATCGCGATGGCCGGACGCAGCCTGCATCGTTCACAGGACATGGGGCAGCTTCAGCGGATCGGACCCTCGAAGGTACGTCTCGCGCTGGTGGAGGATCGGGGCAGCGGCGGAGCTGGTCTCTTTGGCGGCAT
>DATFFX010000412.1:0-2061 GCA_035249825.1 Gemmatimonadales bacterium
GCTCCAACGCCGATGATGATGCCAAGCATCGTGAGCATTGACCGCAGCTTGTTCGCCCGGATCGATTGCAGCGCGACGGCAACTGTTTCGCCCACGAGCATGCTAGCGTCTCGTCCCCGTGGCCGGCTGAGGACTCTGCTGCTGCATTCCGGGCACCCCGCCACCACCGGTGATGCGGTTGATACGCTCTCGTGATTGCTGCTGCGACTGCACCAGGCTGGCGCTCGGCAGCACGAATACCGAGTCGGACGCAGTCAGTCCTTGAACCACCTCGCTGTAGTCGAGGTCGGTCAGACCGGTTCGAATCCATACCGGTGTGGGCCGGCCATTTCGGTTGACGAAGACGATGTAGCGGGGATCGGCGGGGCGGCGGGGCAGCTGGGCAGCTGGGCCGCCCGGGCTATTCCTGATGGTGTTGGGTGCCGGCAGGCTACCGCCGCCTGCTGCGCTGGCAGAGCCTTGCATCTGGCTGTTCCGCTGCCCCTTCGCTCTGCTCAGCGCAGGCTCCGCTGCCCCGCTGTCCCGCTGTCCCGCCGCCAACTGCTGCTGAACGGCCTCAGGGTCCAATCCGAGTACTTCTGCCGCCGAGCCCACGTCGCGCTGGGTACGAAGGGCGGCGTTCGGCACTGTCAGCACATTCTGCCGACGGCCGACGTGCACCTCAACCTCCGCGTTCATTCCGGGGCGAAGTAATCCTTCCTTGTTATCGATCCGGACCAGCACCGGGAACATCGTCACGTTCTGCTCAATCAGGGCCTGGGGCTCGATCTTGAGCACCGTGCCTGAAAATGGCCGCGTCGGAAAGGCGTCCACCGTCACGGTCGCGCGCTGGCCAGGCTGGATCTTTCCGATATCGGTTTCATCCACCAGCGTCCTGACCTGTACCAGGTTCAGATCGGCCATCTTGAGCAGCACCGTCCCGCCACCTACGTCGTTGGTGGGAGAGGAAATGACCTGACCGCGTTCGACCTGCTTCTCGATGATCGTGCCGTTGATGGGTGCTCGGACGTTAGTGTCGTCAAGCTGATCCTTGGCATTATCGACGGCTACGCGCGCCCTGATGACCTCGGCGTTGGCATTGGCGTAATCGAGAAGTGCCTGTTCGTGCTCTTGTTCGGTTATGGACTGAGATTTGAACAGCTCATCGGCCCGGCGCTTCTGCGAGCTGGCGTTGGTCAGGCGAGCCTGGGCCACCTGCAGATCAGCCTGGGCCTGGGCTACGGCGTTTCGCGGTATCCGGGGATCCACTCGGACCATGAGATCGCCCCGTTTGACCACCTGGCCGGTTTCAACCGCGAGTTCGAGAATTTCACCTGATGCCTTGGACTTCACCTCCACAGTCGTGTCCGGCTGCACCGTGCCGGCAGCCTGAGCCGACACGATGATGTCACGGCGCACGACCGGAACTGTCTGGTAGGTGACGGGGGGTACTTCCTTCTTGCAGGCGGAGACAAGCACAAGCCCCAGCACTGTCATCCTGAGTGAAGCGAAGGAGCCGGAACGAGGCTTCGGCCCCCTCGCTGCGCTCAGGGTGACATGCTCTCTGAGCCTCACGTTCCTCCTCTGGTCTCGAAATCCCGCTCTACACTCCCATCCTTCAGGTGAACCTGACGCCGAGCGTGCTCGGCGATGTCATGCTCGTGGGTCACCAGTACGATCGTCTGTCCGTTGCCGTGCAGCGCCTCGAAAAGGGCCATGATCTCCTCACCCGTAGCACTATCGAGGTTGCCGGTCGGCTCGTCCGCCAGGAGAATGCTGGGATTGTTGACCAGTGCCCGTGCGATGGCCACGCGTTGCCGCTGCCCACCGGAGAGCTCGTTGGGACGGTGCTGCATTCGGTCGCTCAGGCCTACCCGGGCGAGCGCCGCGCTGGCCTGCTCCCTGCGCTCTTTGGCACCGACGCCGGCGTAGACCAGCGGTAGCTCCACGTTATGCAGGCTGGTAGCTCGAGGCAGCAGATTGAACGTCTGAAATACGAACCCGATCTCCTTGTTGCGGATCCGCGCCAGCTCGTCGTCGCCCAGCTCCGAGACCCGGTGGCCGTTGAGCCAGTATTCGCCC
>DATFFX010000413.1:0-3572 GCA_035249825.1 Gemmatimonadales bacterium
AAGGTAGCACGATATGTCAGGTGAGCGCACCCGACTCAAGCCGAGGCGCACACGTCGCTAGCTCCTCACCGGCAGATCGAAATCTTCGCGGTCGAGCTCACGGGTTATCGGCCCGCCCAGCTTGGCGAGCGGCGGAATCTCACTCCATCCCGCAGCCTCGAGCACATTTGCCGTGAGCCGGTTGACAGCATTGCCTTCAGCAGGGCCGCGCGCGTTTGACGCGGCCAGGTCGAGCCAGGAGAGCGCCTCGGCAAACGCATACCGCTCTACTGCTCCTTCGCTGGCAACCAGGGCAAAGCGGTGGGCGAGCGCAGGCTCACCGCCGCGGTCCGCGTGGCGGGCGATCTCGCGGGCGCCGTCATTTCCCTCAGCCGCCGTCACCAGGCGCTCCAGCGAAAGCGCCAGCGTGCGGTGGACCTCCTGCCGGCGGGCGGCTGTCAGCCCGTCGCGGACGACATGCGCAATCACGGGGTGGGCGCATCGGTAGACTCCGGTTTCCTCGACTACCACCCTTCGATCCACCAGGGCATCTCCGACGCTGGCGGCGTGAAGGCGCGAGATGCCATGGACGTGCGAGAGCACCTCCGTACGGCAGCCTCCGGCGATGGCGATCGTGATGAGGACCTCGTTCAGCTGCTCGGGCAGCCGCTCGATACGCTCGGCGATCACGTCGTGGACCGTTCGAGATACCGGGAACTCGCGCCCGCCGGCCAATGCTCCGGACAAGGCGGTCCACTCTCCACTGTCCTCGTCCACAGTGAGCAGCCCCTGAGAGAACATGGTCTTCAGCAGCTCGATGGCATAAAAGGGATTGCCTGCGGTGACGCCGAAGACGCGGGTAGCGAAGCGTCGAGCTCCCGTGGGCGTGCTGACGTGACCCATCTCGCGGATCATCCGCCAGAGCTCCTCCTCCGTCAGCGGCGCGAGGGAAACGACACTGGCGTGCTGCTTGGCCCGCAGTACCCGGCAGAGCCGGGCAGAGGCTGCGTCCCGCTCGAACTCGCCCAGGCACACTGTGCCCACCCAGAAGACCGGCGCCTGCTCTGTTCGGCGAACCAGAAACCGCAGAAGGTTGCAGCTATCGTCGTCGCACCACTGAAGGTCATCGATTGAAATGACGAGCGGGCGCTCGGCTGCGACTGCAAGCACCAACTGAGCGACTCCCTCGAAGAGACGCCAGCTCTCGGCGGCATCCGCTGATGCGTTGGGCTCAGGCAAGGCTGGAAAGCGTTCGCGAAGCTCGGGAAGCAGCCGGGTGACCTCCGTGAGCCACTCGGGCGCCGTGCCGGCGAGACCTGGCGCGGTGAGCGCCTCCCGGAGGACCTCCACCAACGGTTCATAGGGAATCCCGGGCCGTACGTCGTAGCCCCTTCCTCGGAGCACGGTTCCTCCATCGGCCACTACCCAGCGAAGAAATTCTTCTGCCAAACGCGATTTCCCAGTTCCCGACTCTCCCTCGATCAGGACGATTCTACTCGGCCCCCTACGAACAGCCTTCCATTCCTTGATGAGAGTGGCCCATTCCTCTTGTCGGCCGATCAGGCTGGCCTCGAAGGAAGGCGCGCGAGCGTACCACTCGTCGGTGATGGGTCGCGCCTTGGCCGGCGCAGCATCTGCCTCAACCCGGCGAACCAGGTTGAGCAGAGTTCGACTGGGCTCACATCCGGTCTCGCGTACCAGCGTAGCCCGGTACTCATTGAAGCGGGTGAGCGCTGCACCGCGGTCTCCTGAGAGGTAACGCGCCTCTACCGCCAGCCGGGCTGCCTCGTCCGAGAGCGGATCACAGCGGAGCCAGCGATCGGCCAATTCGACAGCATCACGCCACCGCCACTGGCCCATCGCCTCACGAGCCATGGTACCCAGGGCGTGCTCGTACCGTTGGATGAGGTCCCGGCGTGTCGAGGCGACCCATTCCTCGAATTGAGGAGCATGTCGTACGGAGAAACCAGCGAGAAATCGGGGGATGTCAATCCTGAGTGCCCAGTGCGGCTCTATCGCTACCAGCTTGCGGAAGCTGGCCACTTCGCACTCTACGGGTACGGCTAACTCGACCAAAGCCCTGTCGCTGCGGACGATCTCACCCAGAATAGTCCGAAGGTGCTTCAGTGCCTGCCGCAGGGAGGCCCGGGCTTCGGCTTCGGGTGATTCACCCCAGAGAAGGCCGGCGAGCTCCTCCCGGCTGTGTGGTCCCGGCTCGAGTACCAGATAAGTAAGGAGGGCGAGCCCCTTGGCCCCGGGCTGAGGCACAACGGTGCCTGCCTCGGCCAAGCCAACCGAGGGGGAACCGAGCAGTGTCAGCACAGCACCCGGCACAGAATGCCTTTGGAGGATAGAGTGTCAGAAGGTACGCCAAATTCACGGAGCGGCAAGAGGGATTTTCACGATTCCTTCACGCCCGGTGGCAAGATTGTCACCCAGTTGTTCCGCTGGCAGCAACCCAAACAGGAGCGAGATCATGGCCGAGTCCACCAATTTCAGAATGACGCTTACGCCCGAGCAGAAGGAGCAGGTTCGCAAGGCTACGGGCAAGGACGCAGAGGCAATCGAGCTGTCAGTCGAGGAGCTCGAAGAGCGCATTGCCCCGGCCACACGGGTGTTCAACGCCTGATTCACGATTTTTTCACGCTGGGATGCGACCTTTACTCAACCCAGCCACCAGACCGTCACAACAGTTACAACCAACACAGCAGTTACAACCCAAAGGAGACGCAGCCATGTCGAGCCCGAAAGAGCAGTTCCGGATCAAGTTGACCCCCGACCAGAAAGCCGAAGTCAAGAACGCGACTGGTAAAGAGGCCGAGGCGGTCGAGTTGTCGGTCGAGGAGCTCGAGGAGAGGATCGCCCCGACCAAGTTGTATCCGAAGTAAGCTTGTGCAGGTGAAGTAACTGTCCGGCTTGAGCTTTCGCTCACCGGTTGCCGCTCGGGTTTCGGGCCGCTGACAAGGCGCCCGGGACCCGGGCGCCCGGCGCATTCAATTCCTGTCCATTCGGGAACGCCCTCTCTACCATGCCAGACATGTTAAGCGCCCCGGCCCGATCGGCCGAGGAGCTTCGCGAGGAAATAGAGCGTCTCAGGCTGATGCACTCGATCGGCCTGGAGTTCAGCGCGTCCCTGGACTTCGACGAGCTCCTGCCCCAAGTCTTTCAGCGGGTGCTGGCCGCATTAGGCGCGGAAGGTGGGTCCCTGTGGATCGCCGAGGGCGAGATGCTGCGCTGCCGGTTGGCCGAAGGTGGCGCTGGACACAAGCTGGTCGGAGCACAGGTGCCGGTGGGAACCGGCTTTATCGGCGACGTGGCACAGCGGCCGAGGACCACGATCGTCACTCGTGCCGTGGAGGATCCCCGCTACGAGCCCCGGGTGGACTCCTCCGAGATGTTGGCGACGACGGTGATGGCGACCGCCATGGTGGCCGGTGGGGTCACGGTGGGCGCCATCCAGGTCTCCAACAAGCTGACCGGAGACGGGGTCTTCGACGAGCGGGATCGTGAGCTGCTCGAGGGGCTCGCCTCCAGTGCCGCTGCCGCCCTCCGCAACGCACAAATGCACGGGGTCGAGAAGCGGGCGCGGGACC
>DATFFX010000414.1:0-2797 GCA_035249825.1 Gemmatimonadales bacterium
AGACCCGGCATCATGCCGGGCCTCTTTCGTTTCTCCCATCGTGCCTTCCGTGTCGTTGTGGTGGTCAGCGGTCACATCTCGCGCCGGTGCCTCCCTCTAAGCTGTGGATCCCATCCACTCAGCCGGGAGGCTACGATGCAACCCGAGCAACGCCGCTGCCGGTCCGCGGCTATTCTCACTCTCCTGCTTCTGCATGCCTGCGACAAGTCTCCCACACCTCCAGAGCCCGCGGCAGAAGCCAACCAGGAGCCCCTTACCACTACCGCAAGCGCTGCCCGAGCACCCTTTGACGAAGCGCAGGTGTTCTTCGAGCTGAATACCACCGACCACGACATGGGTTTTCAGGTCTTCGTCGACGCCGAGGGTTGGCAGCGGGTGAGCCTGTTCGACCCGGATGGGAATCGGGTCTTCGGGATTCACGCCGATGGAAAGCTGGCCGAGATCGGAATAACCGAGCTTCGCTTCGAAAGCGAAGAGCCATCACCGGCCGAGGTGCGGTCTCGGTTCCCAGCGGGACAGTACCTTTTCAGGGGTCAGACAGTGGAGGGAACCACCTTGCTAAGTGAGGTGGACCTGTCACAGCGCATGCTGCCGGCTCCCACCTTCACACCGCGAGATGGTCAAGTCGTCGATCGGACCAACGCCGTCGTACGCTGGAACGCACCGGACGCAGAAAAGGTGGAAATCATCATCGAGCATGACGAGCTCGAGCACGTGTTGGATGTGACCGTTTCAGGGTCCACCGACCGGCTCACGATTCCGCGTCAGTTCCTCAGGCCGGGCAGGGAATACAAAATCGAGATCCTCGCGATCGCCGAGAACGGCAACCGCACCATTGCGGAGAGCACGTTTCGGACTGAGCCGTAAGACGAAAGGCGAAGTTCTGCCCTCCGCTCGCCTGCGCGGGCGCGGGGTCAGAGCCTGCCCTGAGCGATGCGAGGGGTGACATTTTTCGCCTTACCCGCTTCCCCGCTTCCCCTTACCGCTCCTTCGCGGAGCCTGCCTTGGGCGGTTCGCCATAAGACCAAGAAGAAACCCGGCATCGAAGATACTGATGACGGGTTTCCCTCGTTTCTCCACTTACAGTGACCAATTTACTCGGCGGGGTTCTGGTCCCCTCCCCGCTCGCCTGCGCTCCTGCGCAGGCTCGGGGTCAGGGTGACATTTTCCGCCTTACCGCCCCTTCGCTTCGCTCAGGGCATGCTTACCGCCTTACCGCCCCACCGCCTCGTAGTCGCTCGCCGCGCTCGCCTCCAGCACCTCGCGGATCTTCCGCGCCAGATCGTCCGGCGTGAACGGCTTCTGCAGGAACGGCCGGCTCGCGTCCAGCAGTCCCCGCCGGATCACATCGTCGTTGGCGAAGCCCGAGGTATAGAGCACCGGCAGGGTCGGGTGCTTGTGGGCCAGCAACTCGCCCAACTGGCCTCCGCTCATCCCCGGCATGACCACGTCGGTAATTACGAGATCGAAGTTGCCTTGCTCCTGCTCCAGCAGCCGGAGCGCCTCGGTGGCGTCGCTCGCTTCCAGGCAACGATACCCGAATCCGGTCACCGTGCGCACGACAAGCGCCCGCACCACCGGCTCGTCCTCCACCACCAGCACATTTTCGGTGCCCCGCTGAGCGGGGGTCGGTATGGGAATCTCACCGGTGTGCTCCTGCACCACCGGAATCTCGGGCCAGTACACTCTGATCGTAGTACCCCGGCCCGCCTCCGATTCGGCCCACACGAACCCGCCACTCTGCTTGACCGAGCCGTACACCACGGAGAGCCCCAGCCCCGTGCCCTGACCCGCCGGCTTGGTGGTGAAGAACGGCTCCCAGATGTGCCGCAGCGTGTCCGGGTCCATGCCGTGTCCGGTGTCGCGGACCGAGAGCACCGCATAGCGGCCCGGCGGCGGGGCCTCCGCTTCCGGTTGCCAGACCGGAGAGTTGGCGTGCAGCTCCACCTCCGAGGTCTCCACCTCGACCCGGCCACCCTGCGGCATCGCATCCCGGGCGTTGAGCACCAGATTCATCACGATCTGCTCCACCCGCGGCGGGTCGGCATGAATGCCGCCCATGGTAGGCGAGAGGCGTACGACCAGCTCGATGTTCTCGCCTACCACCGGCCGAAGCATCCCGGCGGCATACCGCACCAGCCGGTTGAGGTCCATCTGCCGCGGTTGAATCAGCTCCCGTCTCGCAAAGGCAAGCAGCTGCTGAGTCAGAGTCGCGGACTGGGTCGCCGCCCGGTTGATCTGGTCCACGTCCTCCCGCCTGGGATCGTCCGGCTCGAAGCTCTGAGCCAGCAGATCGCTGAATCCCATGATCGCCACCAGCATGTTGTTGAGGTCGTGCGCGATACCGCCCGCCAGCCGGCCTATCGCCTCCAGCCGCACCACCTCCTGCATCCGTTCCTCGGTCTGTTTGCGCTCGGTCACATCGAGCAGGATGCCCCGCATGCGAATCGGCCTGCCCGAGGCCTTCTGGTACGTGCCCCGGCCGATGGCGGCGAGCCAATGCGTGGTGCCGTCGGGCCAGACCACCCGGAACTGCGCGGAGAACGGCTGCCGGTCACGAATGGCCGTCTTCCTGAGCTCCTCGGTGGGGTCCTGGTCCTCGGGGTGGATTGCGTCGGCCCAGTTGGAGTAGGTGACGGGATCGCCCGGGTGAAAGCCCAACATCGAGGTCGCCCGCTGGTCGAGTCGCAGCTCGCCGGTGAGGAGGTCGTGGTCCCAGGTTCCCAGGCCGGCCGCCTCGTACCCCAGCTCCAGTGCCTCCTGGTGGCGCAGCAGCTCCTCCTCGATCCGCTTGACC
>DATFFX010000415.1:0-2340 GCA_035249825.1 Gemmatimonadales bacterium
CGGACCTGCAAGAAGTGCGGCACGGTCATGCCGGCTCCTGCCTCGCTCTGATGCAAGCGCGCAGCGCGTAGGATGGGTTGAGCGCAGTGAAACCCATCACCTTTTTCGGTAACGAAGCGATGGGTTTCGCAAGAGCTCAACCCATCCTACGCGCTACTGCTGATCGTCGCCGCGCTCGGCTTCGCGCTGGGCATTGTATTTCTGACGTGACGGCGACACCGCGGCAAGCTCGCACAGGAAGCCCGCTGAGAGGCCATCCGCGCCGGGCCACTGAGAAACCAAGAACCATCAGCCGATCTGAACGATCTTAGCAACCGACGGCACGCCCGAACTGCTGATCACGAACAGCAAGTAGTTGCCGGGTGGGGCCAAGAACCGGCTCGAGGGTGCCCGCACGTCCAGGACGCCGGCGGCGCCTGTGGTGAATGCCAGTTCCATGAACCGCTGCTCGAAGTTATGGCTGTGGGTCACTGAGCCGGTCTTGATGAACGTCACCCGTTGGATCCTGGCAGCCGAGCTGACCCGCACCTCGAAGTTCTGCCCGTAGGAAATATGGCCAGGGCTGGACGTGATCGTCGGCCTGGACGCGAACGCGCCCGACTTGGTGAAGAGATAAGGCGGATAGTAGATCTCGGCGTCTGTATTGGCTTCTGGGCCTGGCGCGCCGCCGCCCCCGCTCAGGACCGAACCATCGGGCAGAAGCAGAGCGACGGAGTGGTACAGACGCGATTTATTGGGGGTTGACCGGGCCCCCTTCGTCCAGCCGCCAGTATCCGCTCTCCAGAGCAGGGCGGTGGTGTTCACGCCGTTCTTAACGTTGCTCAGCAAGCTGCCACCAGTAACGACGACATTGCCGTCAGCCAGTACTGTGGCGTTGGCCCAGTGCAGGGAGACCGGCATTGAGGCCATCTTCTTGTAGATCGGCGTCGCCCCGTTGATGTCGATCACCGCCGCCGCGTTTTTGGCTTGGATTACCGAGTCCCCTTCCTCTGGAAGAGCGTTCGAACCGCCGCCGCAGCGCAGGATCTTGCCGGGCGCGTACATGACATCGGTGGAGGTCCAGCCGCTCGGGCCATCGGACGGCATCACCCCGGCGAAGGTGATGCTGCCGTTCCCGCCAGCGGCGTTCGGGTCCACGTAATACATGGTGCGGTCCGAATAGCCGAACAGCCTGCCGTCGGGCGCCACCCGGTTCCTCGGATAAAGCGGGAACAGCGAGGAGGTGTCGACGCCGCTTAGTAGGCGAAAGGTGCCGTCCAACTCCCGAATCTCGGGACGGTCGTTCCCGCCCGTGCCGCCTTGGATGTAGATCCGTCCATCCGGGAGCGTTGTCGTCGACCCGTACCAGCGCGGGCGGTTCATGTGGTTGCTTAGGTTCAGGGTGTTGTTGCTCGGGTCGAAAATGTTGGAGTTGTCATTTCCTGTGTTGGTCGTCTGCCCGTTGATAAAGTTGTCGCCGCCTGCGATGAGAACGTTCCCGCTCTGCGGCAGGATGATCTGGGCGCTGCAGAAGATGTCGGTCCCTGTGGTGTTCGGCAGCGTGAAGTGGGAGTTCTCGCGGGGCTCCCAGACGTCGTAGATGAAGTACCCGGTCTGCTGCGTGGGACGCGGGGGTGAGCTGTCGGGGTTTCCGGTGCCATACGTCAGCAACTGGCCGTTTCCGAGCAGCACCGCGTGAATCGGGATCAGCGGCCACTGGGCCAGGGGCTGACCCAGTCCCGACGACCATGCCCCGAGCCTGTTGCTCCCGGCCGCAGTGGCCCACCCCGAGAACTGCAAGAGGCCGCCGAGCCCGGCCACTGCGCCTGTGGAGACCAGGGCTGCCGATTTTATAAAGTCCCTGCGTCTCATTTTCTTGCTCCTTTGACTGGTTCTTGCTCCTTTGACTGGCTCCGTTAACCATCCGGATTGTGGGCCATGATCACGTCCTCGGCAAGGCAGATGGGGCCGGCGGGTCGGTGGCGATGGTGGTTGCCGTACGGGGCCTTGCTCTTTGGGCTCCCGCTCTGCCGCGCACCGCGCTAGGCACGCTTATTGACTGACCGGCGGGGCTTTTCATTCCCAGGGGAGGGGAGGAACCCTTTCGCTTTCTCAAGGTTCTTCACGGGAGCAGCAGAGTCGCTCCGATGGTAGAACAGTACAAAGCGTACGCTGCGGAATGCCTGAGACTGGCGCAGCAGGCCAAAGACCCAAAGGAAAAAGAAGAGCTTTTCAATTTGGCCGCCGGCTGGCTCCAGATGGCCGAGGTTACTGAGACGGCTAAGCGGCCCGACGGTGCCGACCGCGGCGGCGGGTCCTAATTACGCTGTGGCAGCAGCCGCCGATTTGAATGGAACTGGT
>DATFFX010000416.1:0-4176 GCA_035249825.1 Gemmatimonadales bacterium
TACCCCCGCGATCAGCCGATACTGCTTGGCAGTCTCGCCGCCAAGCCGCTGGCCGCGTCCTGCGGCCACCACGATCACCCCCACATCACGCGGCAAGCGCCCGCACCAGCTGGTCCACGTGGTCCAGCCCTACCAGCGAAGCGCCCGACACCTGCACGGTACTGCGCGAGGAGCCGAACACCCGGTTGAAGCCCAGCCTGACCGCTTCCGCGATACGGCGCTCGACGGCGCCACTGGGCCTGATCTCGCCACCCAGCCCGATCTCACCGAGAAAGATGACGTCGGCTGGAGCCGGCCGATTGTAGAGGCTGGAGACGAGCGCCGCGGCTATGGCGAGGTCGGCGCCAGGCTCATTGAGCCGAACGCCAGCGGTGACCTGCACGAAAACATCGAGATTGGCAAACGAGGTTTCGGCTCGGCGCTCGAGCACGGCGAGCAGGACGGCGAGCCGTCGGGGATCGAGTCCGGTCGCGACTCGTTGTGGTGTCCCGTATCCCGACTTCGCGGCGAGCGCCTGCACCTCTACCAGCACCGGGCGGGTGCCTTCCATCAGCGCGGTGACGGCGCTGCCACTGATTCCCTGGGCCCGGGCCGCGAGGAAGACCGCCGATGGGTTGGGCACCGCCACCAACCCCCGCTCGGTCATGGAGAACACCCCGAGCTCGTCTACCGAACCGAAACGGTTCTTCGTGGTGCGGAGGAGCCGGTAATCGAGTGTGGCCTCGCCCTCGAAGTAGAGCACGGTATCTACTATGTGCTCGAGGGTCTTGGGCCCGGCGATTCCTCCACCCTTCGTTACATGCCCCACGACGATGACCGAGGTCCCGCTCTCCTTGGCGAACCGCATGAGCTGACCCGAGCACTCGCGCACCTGGCCCACATTACCGGGCGCGCTCTCCAGGGTATCGGTGTAGACAGTCTGAATCGAATCGATCACCACCACGTCGGCGCCCACCACACTCACCGCGTCGATAATGGCTTCCAGCCGAGTCTCTCCCAACACGTGCACGGCACCCGCATCTTCCAGCAGGCGGTCTGCCCGGAGCCGGATCTGATCGGGCGACTCTTCGCCGCTGGCGTAGAGTACCGTTCGCCCCGCCGTTTCCAGCCGAGCGGCTGCCTGGAGCAGCAGCGTGGATTTGCCGATACCAGGCTCGCCACCAATCAGCGTCATGGAGCCGGGGACGATTCCTCCACCCAGGACGAAGTCGAACTCCGGTAAGCCGGTACGCCAGCGGTTTAAACGCTCAGCAGCAACCTCGCGGAGACGAGAAGGCGCGATGGCGGGCGCGGCACGCCTAACCCCGCCACGACCGTGCTGCCCCGCTGCCCCACTGCCCCGCCTTGCGAGCACCGGCTCCTCGGCCACCGAGTTCCATTCTCCACAGGCCTCACAACGCCCAACCCACTTGGGATGCTCGTGACCGCATTCGGTGCAACGGTAGACGGACTTTGGTTTGGCCACCTATTCGGGCCCTTCGCGCTCGCTGCGATTGTCGAAGCGGGTGAACTGCTTGTGAAAGTAGAGGTCCACGGTGCCTGTGGGTCCATTCCGGTGCTTGCCGACGATCACCTCCGCCACGCCCTGCAGACTGTTTCCCTCGCTGTCTTCCTTCTGATACATCTCGGGCCGGTGGATGAAGAGAACCACATCTGCGTCCTGCTCGATGGCGCCTGAATCGCGAAGGTCGGACAGGATCGGTCTCCGCTCTCCACCCCGCTGCTCGGACGCGCGGGACAGTTGAGAGAGCGCGATGACCGGGATGTTCAGCTCCCGCGCCAACCCCTTCAGCGACCGGGAAATATCGGAGATCTCCTGGACCCGGTTCTCGGAGTACTCCGGGCTGCGCATGAGCTGGAGATAATCGACCACGATGAGGCGGACGTCGTTCTCTACTTTCAGGCGGCGGGCCTTGGAGCGCATCTCCAGGAGGGTGAGGGCGGGTGAATCATCGATCCACACCGGGCAGCTCTGGAGAATGCCGGCTGCACGCGCGAGCCGGGTGAAATCAGGATCCCTGAGAGAGCCACGGCGCACCGCCTGGCTATCCACCCTGGCCTCGGCGCAGAGCATTCGCTGCACCAGCGACTCTTTGGACATTTCCAGCGAGAACACCGCGACGCCGAAGCCGTCTACCGCGGCCTGGGTGGCCACATTCAGGCAGAATGCCGTTTTTCCCATCGATGGCCGGGCCGCTACGATGATGAGCTCGGAGGCCTGAAAGCCGGAAGTCATCTCATCCAAATCTGCGAATCCGCTGGGGACGCCGGTAATCGCTTTGCCGCTCCGCTGGAGCGTTTCGATGCGCTCCATCGTCGGCCACAGCATCTCCTTCAGCCGGGTGAATCCCTCGTCACCGCGCTGCTGCGAGATCTGGAATATCCGGGACTCGGCACCGTCGAGGAGATCGTTCGCGGTGGAGTGGCCGTCGTACGCTTCAGTGATGATGGAAGTGGACGCTTCGATCAGGCGGCGGAGGATCGCCTTGTCTTTGACGATCTTGGCGTGGAACTCGATGTTCGCCGCGGTGGGTACGGTATCCACCAGCTCGGCGAGATACTCCAACCCGCCGACGGTCTCCAGCTCGCCCCGCCGTAGCAGCTCGTCGCGCAGGGTGATGTGGTCGATGACCACTCGCTGCTCGGTGAGTGCGAGCATCGCGCGGAAGAGCCGCCGGTGCGGCTCCCGGTAAAACATCGAGTCGTCGACCAGCTCGGCGGCACGCAGTGCAGCGTCCTGATCCAGCAGCATGGCGCCGAGCACCGCCTGCTCGGCTTCCTGGCTCCATGGCGCCGAACGACCAACGTACGGATCAGCGGTCGAGTAGTTGTCTGACGATACGGACGTCATCCCAGGTCGGCTTCTTCCAGTTCGGGTTGCGGAGCAGCGCCGCGGGATGGTACGTCACGACCAGCGGAATGCCGTTGTACGTGTGCACCTTGTTGCGAAGCTCTCCCAAACTCTTTCTCATCCCCAGTATTGCCTCTGCGGCCGTGCTGCCCAGGGCGAGGATCACCTTCGGCCGGATGATTTCCAGTTCGCGATGTAGATATGGAATACAGGCGGCGATCTCATCGGGCAAGGGCTTTCGATTCTGCGGAGGCCGGCACTTGACAATGTTGGTGATGTATACCGACTCGCGCGGAACTTCGATAGCCTCGAGAATCCCGTTCAGAAGGTTTCCGGCTTGTCCCACGAACGGTTTTCCTTGTGCGTCCTCGGTGGCGCCAGGGCCCTCGCCCACGAGCACCAGCCGGGCATCGGGATTCCCATGGCCGGGCACTGGATTGATGCGATTGGGGCACAACGCGCAGCAGTGTGTGGTCCGAATCCGCTCGGCGACCTCGCCCAGCGTCTTCAGGGCGACCAGCTCGTCGGTGAGGGCGTGGCCTGGTGCTTCGACTGCGAACCCGGGACCCGGAATCGGCGGCGCATTCTTTCTCCAGGAGGGCGAGGGAGCGGGGAGCGCAGATACTGTCTCGCTCGCCTGCTGTTCCGCTTCGACGCTCGCCTTCCCCGCTTCCCCACTTCCCCGCTTCCCCGCCGTGCTGAGCACCACCTCGGAACCACCGAGCTCGATCTGCTGCTCCAGATACCTCCGCCACTCATCCGCCAAGGGATTGCTCCACCACGTCGAGGATTGTCTCGGCCACCTCGCGCTTGGACTGCAGCGGGAGGATGCGCCTGCTGCCGTCTCTGCCCAGCAGGGCGACCCGGTTGGTGTCCTTCTCGAATCCCGCGCCGGGCTCCATCGCGTCATTGACGACGATGAGGTCGAGATCCTTGCGCTCGAGCTTGGCCAGTCCCTTGGCCAGCGCATCCCCGGTCTCCAGCGCAAATCCAACCATGACACTTCCCTTCCTGCGCTGGTCCCGTGTCGAACCGAGGATGTCCTCCGTGGGCTCCATCGGTATCGCAAGGGCGCCGTCCACTCGCGACCGCTTGCTGTCGCTGGGACTGCTCGGGCGATAATCGGCGGGAGCGGCGGCCATGATCAGGACATCGGCAGTGGGGAGCTCCGAGCGCACCGCCGCCTCCAGCTCCCGGGTAGAATCGATAAGCCGGAGGGTCACTCCAACCGGAGGAGGCAGCGCAGTCGGTCCGGAGATCAACACGACATCGGCGCCTCGCTCCCAGGCCACTTCGGCAACCCGATAGCCCATCTTGCCGCTGGA
>DATFFX010000417.1:0-4579 GCA_035249825.1 Gemmatimonadales bacterium
TACTCATATGCCTGCACTTATCAGCCGGTGCACCTGCGGCTGCTGTTTACGCGGCTCAGAACCAGGTACGGCTTGCCGGTCAGGCCACGACATTTCAACGGTTTTTATCGCCGGTACAGTGGCGACATGGCGGAGCTGGGAAAGGGAGAGATCCTCGCATGGGCACCCAGGTGACATCGTTACGGATGAACGAGGCAGCGGGCGAGATCGCCGATACAATCGCGGAGCAGCCTGAGCTGCTGCGGGTCGAGTGTTACCGGCTGCCGGGCGGGGCACGGGTCATAGACGCAGGAGTAGAAGTTCCCGGCGGAATCGAGGCGGGGATTGCCCTGTCGGAGATCTGCATGGGCGGCTTGGGAAACGTGAGCTGCACGCCGATCCAGATCGGCACCCAGTCCTATGCCGGGCTTACCGTCTGGACCGATCACCCGGCGGTCTCGTGCATGGCATCCCAGTATGCCGGCTGGGCCATCTCGGTTGGGAAGTTCTTCGCCATGGGCTCAGGACCGCTGCGAGCGCACGCACGGGTGGAGCGCGAGTTGTTCGAGAAGCTGAGCTACCAGGAGGAAACTGAAGAGGGAGTACTGGTACTCGAAACCAGGACGCTCCCCACCGATGAAGTTGCGGCATGGATCGCTGAAAAGGCTCGTCTTCAGCCGGTTCAGCTCACCTTCCTGGTGGCTCCAACGGCCAGCCTGGCAGGAGGCGTTCAGATCTCCGCCCGCATCATCGAGACCGGCCTGCATAAGATCGAGACGCTTGGATTCGACGTCACCCGGGTGATCAGCGCCACCGGAACTGCCCCGCTGCCGCCAGTGGCGAAGAACGATCTGAGAGCCATAGGTCGCACGAATGACTGTATTCTGTACGGCGGCCAGGCGCGATATACCGTCCAGGCTTCGGACGCCGAATTGGAGAAGCTGGCTGAGCAGATTCCGGCTTCGGCCTCACGCGACTATGGCACCCCCTTCTACGAAATCTTCCAGCGCTATGGAGGGGATTTCTACAAGATCGATCCGCTCCTGTTCAGTCCCGCGGAAGTATGGCTTACCAGCACCGAGACCGGCCGGACGTTTCATGCAGGACGTTTGAACCCCGAGGTGCTGGAAGCCTCGCTCTACACCTAACCCAGGAGATCCCATGCGTCGAGCAAGCTGGTTGTTGGTCCCCGCGTTCGTCATCGCCTCTGCCTGCAACCAGGGTGGGGACAAGGCGGCGGGCACGCCCGCGGCTGATACGATGGCGGCCGCGGCACCGTCCGGTCCTGCTACGATCGTTACCGTGATCTACAACCCGCCGAAGGACACCGCCGCATTCGAGAAGTATTACCGGGAGACCCATATTCCCCTCGTTGGTGCCAACCAGAGCGAAATCGGGTTCACGCGGGCCGACCTCACCAGATTTCAATCCACACTCGACGGCAAGAAACCGACGTTCTACCGGCAGGCAGAGCTCTACTTCAATTCGATGAGTGATCTGCAGAAAGGCGTTGCCACACCCGGATTCAAGAAAGTCGCTGACGATCTCGGCAACTTCGCCACCGGTGGCCTGATCGGGATGATCGCCACGACCACCAATGAGCACGAAGAGGGAAGCGATGAGCCAGGAGCTATCGTGACCGTGATCTACAAGGCTCCCAAGGATACGGCGGCTTTCGAGAAGTACTATGCCGATAAGCACCTCCCGCTGGTTGAGGCCAGCCAGGCCGAGATCGGCTTTACCCGTGCCGAGCTCACCCGGTTCAATGCCAACCTCGACGGCTCCCAGCCGGCCCGCTACCGCCAGGCGGAGCTGTACTTCCCTTCCCTCGACGCCGCGAAGAAAGGCATAGCCACACCCGCCTTCAAGAAAGTCGGCGATGACCTGGCGAACTTCGCCACTGGCGGGCTCGACGCTCTGATCGGAGTGGAGACCAGATAGCTTGCGGATCGCCGTGCTCGCAGCCCGCACCGGCTGGCATACGCAGGAGCTTCAGAGGGCGGCAGCCGAACGTGAGCACGAGGCAGTCGTCCTCCCATATGAAGGCCTCGTAGCCAGCATCGGCTCCCAGACGGGACTGCGCAGCCGCGGCACGCAGCTGGATGAGGTGGATGTCGTGCTGGCCCGCATCATACCGTCCGGCTCTCTGGAACAGATCATTTTCCGGGTGGATGCGCTGCACCGGCTGGAGGACCGCGGTGTGCGAGTACTGAATTCGCCTCGGGCAATCGAGCGAACGGTGGACAAGTTCTGGACCTCCGCTCTGCTCGAGCAGTGCGGTATCCCGACCCCGGACACGTGGGTATGTGACAATGTCGAGGAGGCAACCGCGGCATTTCGGGTTCTGGGAGACGTCATCGTCAAGCCGCTGTTCGGGTCGATGGGCCTGGGTATGGTGCGGGTGACCGATGAAGAGATGGCGTTCCGGGTGTTCCGCACTATCGAGCAGATTCGAGGCGTTTACTACCTTCAGCGCACGATCGATCACGATGGGGTGGACATTCGCGCTTTGGTTCTTGGCGGCCGGGTCCTGGGCGCCATCGAACGCAGGGCAACCGGATGGCGCACCAATCTCGCACGGGGCGGCTCGGCACGCAGCGTCGTGTTACCGGAGCACCTGAACGCTCTGGCAGTACGGGCGGCGGCGGCAGTAGGAGCGGACTACGCCGGGGTAGATCTCCTGACCGCCCGTGATGGCACCGTGTACGTCCTGGAGGTGAACGGCATCCCCGGATGGAAGGGACTGCAGGAAGCGACAGGCCTCGATGTAGCAGGCAGACTGATCGACTTCCTTCTGCCGCAGGGCCGGTGAAGACTCCGGCGGACGTGGCCGCCGCCGGGCAGCTTGCCTGTTTGCTCGAGGTCAGCGCTCCCAAGCCGGGCAACGTATCACCCGAGCGTCACTTCCACGACACTCGGTATGAAGACTTTCTCGCCAGTGCCATCGCGATCGGCCCGGCTCTCTCGGATGCGGGACGATATCCGCTGGGCAGGACCATACGAAGAGCAGTGGAAGACACCCGGCGCTGGACGAAATCGAACACCAATCTCGGGATCGTCCTGCTGCTGGCACCACTGGCAAGGGCGGCACTTATGCCGGGTGTTTCGCTGCGCCAGCGCCTGGGTCAGGTGCTCGGCGACACCAGCGTTGAGGACGCAGCCGAGGTCTACGCCGCCATTCGACACGCCCATCCCGGAGGCCTGGGGGAGGCCGCGGCTGAGGATGTTTCGGGTGCTCCCTCTGTGACTCTGCGTGAGGCAATGGCACTTGCCGCTGAGCGCGACGCAATCGCCCGGGAGTATGTCACCGATTTCTCGCTCACCTTCGATGTTGGCGTTCCAGCATTGCGCGCGGCCCGGAGCGAAGGAACGATGTGGACTGATGCAGCCGTCCACACCTACCTGAAACTGCTGGATTCCACGACCGACACCCATATAGCACGTAAGCTCGGCCGTCTCGAGGCAGAGTCGGTATCTCAGCGGGCACGAGAGGTACTGAAGGCCGGTGGGACCCGGTCAAAGGAGGGGCTGCAGGCATTGGCCGACATGGATGCCGAGCTGCGAGACCCGAGAAATCGACGGAATCCGGGAGCCACCGCCGATCTCACCTGTGCCGCGCTATTCGTCGTTATACTTGAGGGTGGTTGGGACCGCTGAGGAGAACCACCGTGCAGAGCAACTTCCGAGTCCAGGTCAGCAAGGACTATCTGGTCTTCGCTTCGGCCCACTTCATCACCTTCCGCGGACACCAGTGCGAGACGCTGCATGGCCACAACTACCGGGTGGGCGTGGCAGTCGAGGGCAGCGTGGATTCGGAGTGCCTCTTCGTGCTGGACTTCAGCATCCTCAAACAGATGACGCGCCGGCTGGTCGATGCCATCGACCACAAGGTCCTGCTTCCGACGCTGAATCCCAAGCTCGCCTACCGGGAAGACGGCGACCGCGTCACGGTAGACTACTTCGGCGAGCCGACCTACGTTTTTCCGCGGCGAGACTGTGCGCTCATTCCCATTCTGAACAGCACCGCGGAAATGCTGGCCCAATATCTTGGCGTACAGGTCCGCCAGGAGCTGGCGGCCGGTGGCTATCGACACCTGACCCTGCTGGAACTGGAGGTGGAGGAGAATTACGGCCAGTCTGCCACTTACCGAGAGGCACTGGCGCCGGACTGATTTCCCCAGTCAGTCGAGCCAGTCAGATCGGCCAAATCGGAAGTGGTAACTCTGCCGGTGTGGATGGCACTGGCAATGAGCGCACCGTCGCAGCCAACATCCCGCATACGCTCCAGATCTCGCCGGGTGAGCACCCCTCCACCAGCAAGGAGTCGCGTCCCCGAGAACCGGCGGCGGAGCGTCTCCAGTGTTCCCAGATCGACCCCGCAACCCGTTCCGACCCGCCCGAGGTCGAGCAGCAGGAGTGTTGTGACTCCCGCCGCTATCGCCTGGCCGGCCAGGCTCTCCGGGTCGGGATCAACCCCGGAGGCATCCTGCATGGCCGGGTGGAGAATTGGACTCCCCAGCCGAAGGTCGAGGCTAAACACCAGACGAGAGGGGCCTACCACGTCCACGATGTTGGCCAGGTCGGCAAAGGCGTGCAGGGT
>DATFFX010000418.1:0-10024 GCA_035249825.1 Gemmatimonadales bacterium
AAATGTACGGGGTGATGAAAACTGGCAGGGGTTTCTGCATGTCTCCCCAGGGAGGCGGGCCTGTGATTCTTCGTCGGACTCTGCTGCTTCGATGGTCGCATGCCAGCCTGCTGGCCACCCTCGTCGTGAGCTGTACCGACGAAAAGATTGTCTTCAGGGAGCCGGTCAACCCGCCGCCCGACGCCAGCTCCGGTTTCCTGGGCTACTTCACCACAACAGACAAGCAGACGACCTGCGGCAACTGCCATGTTGGGATGCAGGGGCAATGGGAGAATACGCGACACGCAGGCGCGTTTGAGACGCTGACCGCCCTGGGCGAGGGAGCCCAGGAGTTCTGTTTCGGCTGTCACACCGTGAACCAGCGGGGTAACGCTACCACCAGCCCCGGCGGCTGGGACGTGCTCCAGGATACCGCCTACCATGATGTTCAATGCGAGAACTGTCACGGGCCGGGTCAGACGCACGTCGAGAACCCCGATGAGACCCAGCCGCTCGCATCGATCAGGGCCGCCACCGATGCCGACAACGGTTGCGGCGAGTGCCACTCCGGAGTTCATCATCCCTTCGTCGACGAGTGGGAACAATCGAAGCATGCCGCTCCCAACGCGGAGGTCATTGCCCAGGCGACCGCCACCCCAGCGAGCTATGGCGCCTGTCTCGACTGCCACAGCGCGCAGGGAGCGCTCAAGGCCTGGGGAGTCAATGCGGACTACCTAGAGAAGGATGCTCCTACCGGCGAGCACCTCGGGATTGTGTGCGCGGTATGCCATGACCCGCACGGATCACCGAACTCGGGGCAGCTCCGCTATCCTATCGATGTGCCCTCGGAGGAACAGAACCTCTGCGTCAAGTGCCACCACAAGCGGGCCGAGCCTGAAACCCAGGCGGCAACTACCCGTGGGCCACACTCGCCGGAAGGCCCGTTGCTCCTGGGCGAAGGAGCAGGTTGGTTCCCACCCAACTTCCAGCCTGAGGTGGACCGAATCCTGAGTACCCACGGCAGTGTGGCGAATCCCCGTCTGTGCGCCACGTGTCACGTGGCGAAGTTTACCGTCACCGATCAGGCGAGCGGTGAATTCGTGTTCAGTGCCACCGGCCACTTGTTCAATGCGATACCGTGTGTGGACGCTCAGGGTATCCCCACCACCGGCCAGGATTGTGACGTGACGCAGCGGAGCTTCATCGGCTGCACTACCGGTTTCTGTCACGGCACGGTAGACGCCGCCCGCTCCGCGTTCCTGACTGCCAACCAGCGGATTGCCGCACTGGCGGTGGAGCTCGATGCCAAACTGGCGCAGCCCGGGCCGGCAGCCGATCTGAACCCGAGCGATGGGCGCTTCACCGTGGCTGATGGCGCCAATTTCAACTCCCAGCTCGCCAAGCTGCCCGGCTCACCAACCCACAACCCGTTCCTGATGGAACAGCTCCTGGTAGCCAGCATCGACGCGGTCAATGCCGCCTACGGACTCCCGGCGACCAGTATCACCGGCGTATCCCTGAAACGACAACTCGAGTAGTCCCCTCGACGACGAGACACCGGCACGTGACAAGCTGACCGGCCGAAGCCACCCTACGCCATGCTCACGGCCGCCGCTCACGCCGCCATTCAAGCAGACTCCCTCTCGCACATAAAGGACAGCCTGACGGGCAGGCTGGTGGACTCGGTGATTGTTCGATCACCGGTTCCCGATCCGCTGGTTCCTGTCGTCCAATGGATCTTCCAGCGGCCCAGCTGGGTGATGATCAGCGGCATCGTAGTGGCAGCGATCGCGGCGGTCGCCGCGTTGATCCTGCTCTGGCGACATCGGCAACGAATCGGCCACTGGCTGGTTACCCGGGACCGTGGAGTCAAGCTCGCGCTCGGTGGCGCCGTTGCAGCGGTATTGCTGCTGGTGCTCGGCGCAGGACTGAAGGTCAACAATTATGTCATGCACGACAATGACTTCTGCAGCGGCTGCCACATCTTCGTGCCCAGCGGCCAGTTGTTCGTGCATCCGGATACCGGCACCTACCTGCTGGTCAACAAGGTCGAAGGTGCGCATGACAGCCTCTCCTGTCATGCCTGTCATCCGTTCGACCTGAAGGCTCAAAGCAAGGAGCTCTACTACTGGATCATGGCTCGGCCGGACAGGATCCCGCCGCATGCCAAAGTGCCGAGGCAGATCTGCGAGGAGTGTCATGTGCAGGGTGAGGCGAAGGAAACCTGGCAGCGAATCGCTTCGACGGCCGGCCACAGAACTCATCTCGAATCCGACTCATCTGCGTTGCAGGACGTGGCCTGCCTCACCTGTCACGCCCGAACCGCGCACCGCTTCCAGCCGGCCGACACGACTTGTGCCCAGAAAGGCTGTCACCTGACCGACGAGGTCAAGATCCGGCTGGGCCGGATGGCGGCTCGTTTTCAGCCTGCGGCGCTGAACCCGCTCCCCAATGAAGAGCAGCTCTACTGTAATTCGTGCCATCAGTTCACCGCCGAAGCTCAGTTCATCGCGCTGGACTCGGCTGCCGGCACTTTGCGGCCCGGCGAACGCCAGTGTCTCGGCTGCCACGAGATGCGGCGCCTGCTCGCGAGCTTCGACTCGGAGATGGATCCACACAACGGGAGCTGTGGCATGTGCCACAATCCGCATACCGATGTCAAACCGAGGGTCGCGCTGAAATCATGTGCCGATGGGAATTGTCACTCGAACTGGCGCAGCATTCCGTTTCACGTGGGGGCGGCTCACCGGAAGGTTGCCCAACGCTGTGAGACCTGCCACCAGCCCCACGCCGCGCGGGTAGACGCGAGCGACTGTACCGGTTGCCATAGCGAGGTGCGGAGGGGAGGAAGCCGCACGCAGCCCCCGCTTCCATTCGATACCACCAGGGCGCTGCAGGAAACGAATCGTCTGGTGGAGCCCGGGCGATCGCGCGGCAGAGGTGACGCCCCACCGGACGATTCGCCCGGCGTGACGAGCGCCCTGGCAACTTCCCCGGCCGACACCTTCTCCCATCGACGCCACCGCCAACTCGCCTGTATTACCTGCCACACTACCAGCTCCAGACGGAGCGACCTGACCTTCGAGCCGCCGCGCGGCTGCCAGATCTGTCACCATCAGCGGCCCGCCCGAAGCGACTGCAGCACATGCCACCAGAAGGACGAGCTGGAAGCTCCGATGCCCGCGCAGGTGGATGTAGCCGTGCGGGAACATCCGCCGAGAACCCGTGCGGTTGCTTTCGCGCACACCGAGCACTCGGAGCTCGAGTGCGTACAGTGTCACACCTCGCCGGTCACCCTGAGGCCGGAGCAGAAAATCGAGGCTTGTATCTCCTGCCACGACGCCCATCATGCCGACGCTCGCAATTGTGCCAGCTGCCACCGGACCTCGCAGATTGTGGAGGCTCATGCACGTCCCGTCGACGCACACGCCAGCTGCGACCAGTGCCATGAGGCGGGAACAGTGGCCGGGCTGATGCCGACGCGCGCGTTCTGCCTGACCTGTCATTCCCCGGAGACTGACCATTACGCTCCCAGGGAATGCACAGAGTGCCACTTCCTGGAGTCCCCTGAAGGTTACCGGCAACATCTCCGAAAGCTTGCCGGAAGCTCATGATCCGTCACGCCCGGAATGCGCTCGCTGCTCTTGCGGGAGTGAGTCTCCTCGCGAGTAGTGTGGAAGCGCAGGGCTACAGGCTTCGTCTCGATACGCGTGGCCAGGCCGCCGCCTACCGCGGGGTACGTGCGGATAGCGTGCCCGTCACCGACGTGGTACTCACGCCAACCGGCGGCTTCCAGACGGCCGATGGCCTGTTCGTGCGCTGCCCCACCGGCGCCACACACTGTTTCTTGTTTCGTCCGGGGCCGTACCGGCAGGGGGGTCCGCTGGTCACGAGTGCGGATCTGACGCTCTGGGGCCTCGGCACCAGAGGCTTGAGTGTGCGGGTGAACGGCCGAGCGGGGCTCGACCTGGGCGATAATGATTCGTGGCCCGGCACTGACCCGCCGATTCAATTGATCGAAGCCTACGCGGAGTACGCACCTCGGGGCGTCACCGCCCGAGTGGGGCGCCAACTCCTCAGCAACCGGCTAGGAATAGTGGGGGTGGACGGTGGGCGCGCTCTGGTCCGATCTGGCCGGTTGGGACTGACAGCCGAGGGCTATTTCGGCTGGGGTCTCGCGCGAGCGACCGCATTATCGGTATCGAGCTCGGCGCTGGATCCCCTGGACGACTTCCAGCCTCGGAGGCGACAGTTCGTGGCCGGCGGCGCAGTGGGCTGGACCGGCAGGCATGCCAACGTCCGGTTGGACTATCAACGTGAGGTGGAGCGCGAGTCTCGGCAGTTCGCCTCTGAGAGGGCGGCCATATCCGCCGAGCTACGGCCCCACTCGAGGTGGAGTCTCACGGCAGGAGCGGAATACGACCTCGCGAACACATGGTTCGGAACCGCCGAGGCCACGCTGCGTTACACGTCGCCCTGGCTCACCGCTCTGGCCGGTGCGCGGCAGTATCGGCCTCATTTCGATCTCTGGACGATCTGGGGAGCGTTCAGTCCGGTCCCATATCACGCCGTTAATGCGTCGGTCTGGCTGCGCCCCATCCCCCGACTGGAGCTCCGCGGCCGGTGGGAGCAGTACGCTTTTTCAGCCGCCGAAGCTGAGACCCCTCTGGTGGACGTGGATGATGATGGCTGGCGCTTCAGCGCGGGCGCATCGTTCAGTCCGGATCAAGTCTGGACCTTTGATCTGGGCTACCGCGAGGAATATGGCCCGGGGGCATCCTCTCACGGCGTCGAGGCGAGTGTCAGTGCAACGCCACTTCCGACTCTAACGCTCACAGCGTATGGCTCGACGCTCGATCGTCCTCTCGAGTTCCGCTTCGAGGAAGCGGGAGTGGATGTGATTGGGCTCGATGCAGAGTGGCGGCGCAGCGATCGGCTCCGATTCGCTCTCGGTGGAGCACATTACTCGACAGACCGGCGTCGTCCGGACGCGAGTGGCTTCGACTGGAATCAGACTCGCCTGCATGCCCGGGTCACGCTGCATTTCGGGACCGGAGCGGATTACGCACCGCTGCCTCGCGCGGTCCGACCGCAGCGGCGAGCCGGCTCGTGACGGCGGTGCGCTCGCTGCTGCCGCTGGTCATGGCCATCGTATTTCTCTGCGAGCGAGGAGCGGCCCAGTCACCGGACCGCTTCGATCACTGGCAGCACCGGAACCTCTTTCCTCGCTGCTCCAGCTGCCACGCCGGCGTGACAGCTGCGGGCCGGGCACTCTGGCCGACTGCAGCCGACTGCGCCGACTGCCACGATGGAAGCGTTGAAGCGGATGTCGATTGGCAGCCGCCCTCGGCACCACCCCGAACCAATCTCCGCTTCACTCATGGCATGCACGCCGACGCGGTGCGCCGTGCGACAACTGGCGACTCGGCGTTGACCTGTGAGTCCTGCCATTCAGAGAGCCGTGGGCGGATGCGGGTCCGGCTGGCGGTGGTGCAGAGCTGTCTCAACTGTCATCAGATCCGAACTGCCCACCTGTCCGCTCCTGATACCAGCTGCGCCACCTGTCATGTCTCCCTGGCAGCGGCGACACGTCTCACCCGGGAGGATGTAGCCGAGTTTCCAGCGCCGCCGTCACACGAGCGAGCCGGCTTTTCCTTCGAGTTGCATGGAAAGCTTGCCCGTGGGGAGGGGAAACGTCATGAGGTGTCCGCGGCGTGCGCCACCTGTCATGCACGCGACTTCTGCAGTGAGTGTCATGTGAACGCGCCGGAGGTGCCGGTGATCCAGGCTCTCGCTCCGGATCCGCGCTCCACCGCACACGATGCCGAGCTGACAGCGCCGGAGAGTCACCACGATCCCGGCTTTCTCTTCCAGCACGGCGGGCAGGCGCGGAGGTCCCCCGCGACATGCGCCACCTGTCACACGCAGGAAAGCTGTCTGACATGTCACATCGAGAGATCTGCCACCGTACGGGCCCTGCCGGCTGCGGGACCGGGACGAGGAAAAGGCGCCGTGGTCGCCAGAGGACGACCCAGGTCTCACGGAGTGGATTTTTCCGAGATCCACGGCCCGGTGGCGGACAGCCGCCCACAAAGCTGTGAAGGGTGTCACGTGCGTCCACAGTGCCTCGACTGTCACCGTCCGAATCCAGCCGATGCTACTCCGGGCTACCATCCCGCGGGTTTCCTGTCCTGGCACCCTGCTTCTGCCTATTCGCGAGAAACCAGTTGTGGTGACTGCCACAACACCGGACAGTTCTGCGCCGACTGCCATGTGAAGGCCGGGCTAAGTCCTCGAGGAGAGTTGAACGCCGGTTTCCACGACGCCAAGCGCTCCTTTCTTCTGGGTCACGGTCAGGCGGCACGCCAGAATCTCGAGAGCTGCGTCGCCTGCCACTCCGAACGGGATTGCCTCAGTTGCCACTCGGCACAGGGAGGCCGGCGCTTCAACCCCCACGGGCCCGGTTTCGATGCGGCGACACTCAGACGCAAGAATTCCCAGATGTGTACCACCTGCCACGGTGCCGCGATACCGGGTGGTGGAGCACCCTGACTTCTCATCCGGGTTTCAGGCCGGCTTCATGGACCAGACGTTACTTTGTGCTCGCAACTTCACACACACCTGGAGGGTGAAATGAGAGTTGCGAAGCTGGCCCCCATGACGGGGAAAGTGGGCGAGGAAGTCGAGCGGTTCTTCGATCGCTTCCTGACGCCCGGGTTCCTTGCTGAGCCCTTCATTCCGCCGTTTCCCTACGAGACCGGGGCTGCGGAGTGGTATCCCACACTGGATCTGACCGAGACTGCCGAGGAGTTCATCGTGCGCCTCGAAGTGGCGGGAGTCCACAAGGAGAACCTGGACATCAATTTGACTGGCACGCTGCTGACCATTACCGGCCGCCGGGAGTTGATGCCACAGGTTGCGGGGGAGACGTACCTGCGCCGCGAGCGCGAGATCGGAAAGTTCATGCGGACGATCCGTTTGCCTGCGCTGGTCGCGGAGAAAGAGGTCAACGCCACCTATCAGGACGGCATCCTGATGGTCCACCTGCCCAAGGTGGCCCCCGCAGTGGCGAACAAGATCCTGATCAAGTAATTGCCCCAGGATCCCTGATCGCCAGGCCCCGGACCCGTGTTCCGGGGCCTTTGGTTCATCGGGAAGGGCGCTCATGAAGGTTCTTTCATGGGAGGTTCAAGCTCAATTCCGGCTCCGCTCGCCATGTTACCCATGCAGTCAACCTGTCATGGGATACCGCGGAGGATGTATGCGAGTCAGCGAGCTGATGCGAAAGAGCGTAAAGACCGTGAGGCTGGATGCACCGGTGAACGATGCACTCGTGACGCTGGCCGAGTCGCACATCTCCGCGCTGCCGGTCCTGGATGGCAGGAAGCGCATGGTGGGGGTCGTGTCCAGCACGGACATTCTGACGTGCGAGGCAGAGGCCGAGGATGCAGTCGCGAGAGAGACTCTGTTCGACGACACGATGGTTCGGGAGATCATGACTCCGAACCCTCTCACCGTCTCCCCGGACACCGAAGTCCGAGAGGCCGCACAGCAGATGCTCTACGGCGACATCCATCGGCTCTTCGTGGTCGAGGGAGACGAGGTCATCGGAGTGCTCTCGACGACAGACCTCATGCGGGCAATCGCTACCGGGCGCCTCTAGCCAACCAACTCAACCGCGAGTCGTATATGTACGCCACCGCCACCGCACCCCCGCCAAGAGCCAGAATCAAGGATACGCTGGAGACGAGGTTCACGGTTGCACACGACAGCTGGATGTCCGACGCTGATCGTTTCCTCCTGCCGGTCGCGAACTCCGATGCCACCTTCTGGGAGCGCTGGGCAGCACTGCGCTACGTCCAGGAGCATTTGCTGGAGCGTTATCGGCTGGAGCGGATGCTGCTCGAGGAGATTCGAGGCTTCCTGATGCCGGAAATGCGGGAGCGGCTCTGGATGCAAGCCGATCGTCTCACCCGGTTGTTGGCAGAGTTCGACCGGCTCGCGCGCCAAAGAGAAAGCGCCAGACAGCTGGCCCGCACCACTCGGGAGCTCATGGAAGCGTTGCGCCTCTGGTATGCCGAGATCGAGTTCGGCACCAGCGGGGTCCAACGGGATGATCTGAGCGGCGAAGGCGTCCGGCTCCTGGCTGAGCTGAACTCGGCAGGGCGATGCGGTTGGGCAGACGCCAACAGCTAGACTCCCGAGCGGTACAGGCGGAGGATGCAATGATCAGGAATCTGTTCTTGTTGGCGGGCGTCCTCGGAGCGGGCGCATGCCGCATGGCGCCTGCCTCGGCGCCGGTTCCGGTGCAGGGAGCCGAGGAGGATGTGTCCGCATTCTCCGGCGAATGGGGTGGCCGGTACCGGAGCAAGGCCACGGGGCGGCATGGGACGATCCGGTTCACCTTGCCGGAGCACGCCGATACCGGCTTCGGTGAGGTGGAGATCACGTTCTCCCCCTCGCTTCATCTCGCCCGGGATGCCTCGTCGAACGACCTTCCAACCGAGCAGCCGAACGAGCTGCTGCCGCAGCCGTGCACGGTAATAGGAATCACTGTTGTCCGCATCGAAGACGATCAGGTTCGGGGCACGATGGCGCCCTACTGGGATCCGGATTGCGATTGCCGCGCGTATACCGTCTTCGAAGGGAAGCTCGCCCGGGACCGGATCACCGGAACCTTCAGCAGCCGCCGGGAAGCCAGCGATCGGTCTGTGGTCACTGGTGACTGGCGTGCCGAAAGGACTAAACAATGATCTGCCGTTCGGTGCGGGCGCGGAGAGATGAAGTCTCCCGGGCTTTTCCCGGCGACGACTTCCTGCCGAATGCCCGCTCATTTACCCATGCGATCACCATCCGGGCCTCACGCCACGATGTATGGCCCTGGCTGGTACAGATGGGCGCCGGGCGGGCTGGATGGTATAGCTACGACCGCATCGACAATGGCGGCAAGCCCAGCCTCGGCTATATCGCCCCAGAGCTTCAGCACATCGCGTTCGGAGACCTACTTCCCGCGATGCCCGGCGTTACCGAAGGCTTCATAGTGTTGGGATACGAAGCCGACCATTTCCTGATCCTTGGCTGGCCGGGCCCGGACGGGTCTCCTGTCACGACCTGGTCTTTCGTGCTGGAGGAGACGGAGGTCCAGTCCACCCGGCTCATCGTGCGCGCTCGAGGCAGCGATGACTACCAGCCGCCTTTCGGGCTTCCTCGATGGACCGCGAACACGCTGGTCCCACTCGGACATGCCATCATGCAGCGGAAACAGCTGGTTGGCATTGCTCGGCGCGCGGAAGGTGCGTTACACGCGTGGAAAGCGGGTTTCGCAGCTGCCGAGGACGGCCGAGATGTCGTATGCAACTGCTGTTATTGAAAAGGGAGACACCATGTCACGTAAACTGTTCGGGGTTCTTTCACTCCTTCTGATTACTGCCACAGGCACGATGCAAGGTCAGAGTCGTTGGCGCTTCGATCTCGCTGGTGGCGCCGCGTTCGCCACGCAGGATCTTGGGACCACCTCGCTTGGCACTGGATTCGGGTTCGAGGGAACGGTCGGTTATCGCCTCCAGCCGCATCTGTGGGCTTACGCCGGCTGGGATTGGCACCGGTTTCCATCCGACGCCTCACCGCTGGGCGAGAGCGACTTCGAGGAGACCGGTTACGCCGTCGGGCTCCAGTTCGAGCACCCAATCGGGCGATCGGAAACCTATTCGCTGCAGGTGCGAGCCGGAGGCACTTACAATCACATCGAGATCGAGAACGTCGCTGGTGACCTGGTCGCGGATTCCGATCACGGACTGGGTTGGGAAGGCGGAGCAGGCCTCGGCGTTCGCCTGAATGATCAATGGCAGATCTCGCCGCGTGTCCGGTTTCGCTCCCTGTCACGTGACTTGAGTTTCGGCGGCGCAGCCGAGCCGGCGGACCTGAGGTACGTCGCGGTCGAGGTGGGATTCTCGCGGATGTTCTGAGCAGCAATGAGCTCGACAACAGCGGTACTGTCAAAATCTCGACGGCTGGTCGTCATAGCCATCCTCGCGAGCCTCGGCCT
>DATFFX010000419.1:0-8460 GCA_035249825.1 Gemmatimonadales bacterium
TCGTATTGTCAATACGAAGGGATTCGTAACGGGGCTCATCCTTCATGAGACACCCGGACGCGAAAAAGGGCTGCTCGAGTTTCGAGCAGCCCTTCCCGGTGATCGATGCGCCGCGTAGGAATCGAACCTACAACCTAGTGATTAAGAGTCACTTGCTCTGCCAATTGAGCTAGCGGCGCAGTATTCCAGTCTTCATAGACCCAAGGGGAGTCGAACCCCTCTCTGGACCTTGAAAGGGTCCCGTCCTAACCGATAGACGATGGGGCCGGTGAGCTATTTGCCACTCCGATGGGGCCTCAAAGCTATAGCTACCGGCATAGCTAACAGCTTCCAGCTCCGATAGCGCTAACGGGATTCGAACCCGTGTTTGGGCCTTGAGAGGGCCCCGTCCTAGTCCCCTAGACGATAGCGCCGGGTCAGGTATTAGTCGTTAGCTATTAGCTATTAGTCGTAAGCTATTCGTCAGCTATTAGCTTTGAGCTATGAGCTTTTAGCAGAGCGGAGCGGAATGGCTCCGATGGCAGCCCCGTAGCTCGCGATTATCTAGCTAATAGCTATCGACTAATAGCTAATAGCTACCCCCCCAACAGGCCCGGCAGGACTCGAACCTGCAACCCCCGGTTTTGGAGACCGGTGCTCTACCACTTGAGCTACGGACCTCTGCACCAGCCCCACCGGACAGCCCGTTGCGGCGAAACTGATACCTACCAGGGTGGCTGACGGGGATTGAACCCGCAACCTCCGGAGCCACAGTCCGGCGCTCTAACCAATTGAGCTACAACCACCACGGCTCGTTGTGCCCGGCGTTCGCCAGCCCGGAAAAATATCGCCCGTCGGAGGGTCGGGTCAAGGCCAAAAGAGCTGAGCGAGCGCTTCCGTGTCTCCCGATTCGGGCACCGGAGTGCCGTCGAGTGAGGCGACCGGAACCACACCGCGAACCGCGTTCACCAGAAAGAGCGGCACACCGCGAAGATCCATCACGGTCGAATGCCGCTCCTCGATCGTGCCGGCCAGCTCGGCGACTCGAGCCCGGCCAACCCCCGGCAGGATGCCGAGATCGAAGGCCGGCCCGCAGAGCTGCCGGTCTTCCCACCACAACACACTCCAGATGGCGGCTTCGGCGACGAAACCACCCGGCGTCAGCAGCAGGGCATCATCCATTCCGCTCGAGCGCGCCGCGTCCAGGGCACGGTCGAACTGAGCCCTCTCGGTAGTCTTATACGGATAGGAGTGGTGCGCCACCTTCGAGACCATGAGGTTGACGGGTGCAGCGGCCTCGGGCAGGCGTTCGCTCACCTGCACCCCACGCATGCCTACCTCCAGCCGATAGACCCGGTCACTTCCGCCTCCCGGCACCGCCAGCTCACCCGGCAGCGGAATGCCCAAGGCCTTGCAGCTGACCGCCAGACGCCGGAGGTGCAGATACCACAGTGGGGCCTGACCCTGCCGGATTCGAATCGTCTCGATCAACGCCGCAGGTGGGTGCCGCATCAGGTAACCGGGACTTCAACGCGGCGTTCCGCCCAACTTCTCGCAGTTGTTGCACCCAGAATGATTGCGCCCCCTAGGATCGCCCAGATTCCCGGCACCTCCCCCTGAAGCAGCCACGCCCAGACCGGATTGAGCACCGGTTCGAGGAGCAGGATCATCGATGCCTCCAACGCTGGAATGTGGACAATGGCGCTGGTGACCAGCACGTACGCCACAGCGATCTGGAACACACCGAGGTAGGCCAGCAGTGACCACTCGGCAAGAGAGTGGCTTCCGAGCGGAAGCGCAAATGGCAGCGCCAGCAGGAACGCCATGAGGTTTCCCCAGGCTACCGCCGCAATGGGAGAGCCTCGGCCCGGTTTCCCGCTCAGCCACCTCAGGCCACAGACCGTGAGTGCCCAGCACAGGCCGCTGATCACGGCCAGAAGATTACCACTTGCCGGATCGGGGGCTGTCCGTCGCGGCTGATCCACGCCGACGAAAAAGAGCATCAACCCAAAGCCCACTGCCAACATGAACCCGATGTCCCGTGGGCGAACCGGCTCCTTCAGCAGCCAGGGAGCCAGCAGCATAACGTACAACGGCGCTGTAGATTGGAGATAGATCGTGTTCGCCGCGGTGGTAAGACGGTTGGCCAGCACGAACAGCGTGAGACAGCCGGCGTAGGTCCCGCCGATCAGCACGAGCGACCCCAGCTTTCGCAGTGGCTGCCGGAACGCGCGGCGCGTCGCGGGCACCATCGCCAACAGCGCGAGTACGGCGAAGCCCGACCGAAAACTGGCGATTTGCCAGCCATCGAACGCGGCCGCCTTGATCGCGGCTCCACCGGTAGAGAAGAGCAGTGCGGCCCCAAGAAGTTGGAGCCGCGCTTTGGAGATAGACGTCATCGGCACAAAAGTAAGGTGAACCAGCTTTTTCCTTCACCCCTGCGAGGTAGATCATGGCTTTGCTCGAAATACTCCAGCAGCGTCTTGGCAGTGACGCCGTCAACCAGATCAGCCGCCGGCTGGGCGCCGATCCCGGCACGACCAGCAACGCAATCGATGCAGCGCTTCCCCTCCTCATCTCCGCACTGGCCCGCAACACCAGCGACGGCGAACAAGCGAAGTCGTTAGCCAACGCAGTGTCCCAGGATCATGACGGCAGCGTTCTGAACGACGTGCCGGGTTTTGTCAGCCGCGCCTCGGAAAAACCCGGCCAGGGCATCCTCAGCCATGTTCTGGGCGGACGTCAGCAGACAGTGCAAAACGGCCTCAGCCAGGTCACCGGTCTCGAGGCCGGAAAGACCGGAACCTTGTTGACCTTATTGGCGCCATTGGTGATGGGCGCACTCGGGCGGGCAAAGAACGAGAATGGTCTGGACGCAGGTGGTCTCTCCACTCTGCTCACCGGGGAGCAGGAGCATCTGAAGCAAGCGGCACCGGGCATCATGGGCGGGTTGAGCCGGTTCCTCGACCAGGACAACGACGGCTCGATCATGGATGATGTCGGAGGCATGCTGAGCAAGGCATTCCGGAAGTAGCAAGCAGGCGGTAAGGCGGTAGGGCGGAAGATCAGGTCCTTCGCCGCGCTCGGGGTTGGGAATCGTTCTCTTCACCGCCTTACCGCCCTACCGCCCTACCGCCTTCCGCTTCTCATCCTCTTTCTCCGGCGCCACCTGGCCGTAATTCAGCAAGGCGACGAGCAGGACTCCGCCGATCGCATTACCAATGACAGACGGCACCACGAAATCAGCCAGCATCGCACCCCACGGTGCCTGCCCGCCGGCGGCCAGATAAAATGCCTCGACTGATCCCGCGATCGAGTGCCGAAAGCTGAGAGCATGGATGGGTGCCGTGCAGAGCCAGATGAACACAATTTGAGCGGCCGTAGACTGGGTTGATGCCAGCAGCCACGCCAGGAGAGCGATGAGCCACCCGCCGAATACGCCCGCATAGAGCACATGTCCGAATCCACCCGATGTGGCGCTCGCAGCCACCTGGTCGAGCGCGGGACGGAGCTCCGGCTGCACTACCTGGGTGTTCGCGAGGACCCACCCGAATATCAGCGCGCCGACCATGTTGCCGGCTAGTAACAGCCCCCACATGCGCAGCAGCTTGCCAAACGTCTCCCGGTCGCGGCGCTCCAGAAACGGAATAACCGGGACCAAGGTGTTCTCCGTAAATAGCTCGCTTCGCGCCATGATGACGAAGATGAAGCCGAGCGGGTATGCCGCCGCCGCTGCCGCGTGCCGGTATGGCTCGGAGGCCAGGTGCGAGGCAAAGCCCGCCGCAAGAAAGCTGAACCCGATGACGAGACCGGAGGCGACTGCGGACCAGAGGAGCGCTGCGGCGGGACGCTCGATCTCTTTCTGGGCAGGCTCCAGAATGTTGTCATGTATCTCGACCGCCGTGAGGCGGGTGCCGCTCTCCGGTTGCTCGCTGGACACCTTATGGCTCCTCCGATTGTGTTGCGCGGCGAAAGCAGGGATGCTGCGGATCACGGAGATCGAGCCAGTTCCAGGGGATCGGCCGGGTTCGATACGGTCTGCCGAGCCCCAGGGCCCGGAACGTCGGGAGTTGATGCAGCATTCGAAGCAGCCGGGCGCGAAAGCCCAACTCGCCCAGGATTACCTCGGAGATCAGATACTCGTCTCCCTCAGGACGGGCGCGAACGTCCTGGATCACTGCGACGGGCCGGCCGGCCGCACTCCGCACCACCCGTCCCAGCAGCTCCTCCAGACGTACTTCTATCACACCCATCGTCATGCTCCGGGAATTCGCCCGATGATACGCTCGCAAACCCAATGCTCCCATGACAGCACATCTGCCGCGTTGACATCGACCCTGATGTCCACGCCGATCTTCTTGACCCGCGACCAGGGAATACGAAGAGGATCGTGGCTCCGGGGGCCCCACCATCGGGTAAGCCGCCTCGCCCACGACTCGATCCGCGGGTGAAGCCGGCGTGCCAGGAGATGGCCACCCGTGAGTACCGCAGCCACTCGTGGCGGCAGGTCGTCTCGCAGCTCGAGCACCACGCCGTCGACCTTCCCAATGTTCACGCCGGTTCGGTCGATCAGTTGCTGATCCAGGATCTCCCGCCCGATGTACATTCATCCTCCCAGGAGCTGAAGCGGAATTGCAACGAGGGCCAGGAGAGAGGCCAACAGGCTGATGGTGATGACCGCCGTATTCGAAATCCAGCCGTTGCCGTAGTCGCCGACGTAATCGCGATCATTCATGAGTATCAAAAACGGAAAGGTCACCAGCGGCAGGATCAGCGCCGTCAAGGCCATCGAGAAAAGCGTCAGCTGGAGCGGGTCGATTCCCGACACCATCAGCAACGAGACCCCGGCAATCATTATGGTATAGACCAGCGTGAAACGGGACGCATCCCGGGGCCGCACGTCCTCTCCCCAGTTCCACCCCAACCCCTGGGCGAACGAATAGGCAGTGGCCAGGGCCAGCTCGAAGGCCGCGCCGAGACAGCAGATGAAAAGTGTCGCCGCAAAGAGGTAGAAGCCCCAGCGCCCCAGCGGCTGCGATAGAAGAAGTGCCACCTGCTCGAGCCGTTCGGCCTCGATACCGACCGGGTGGAAGACCATCGCTGCCACGACCAGGACGGCAGTCGCGAGCAATCCACCGAAACCCATGCCGATCACCGCCACCGCCCGGTTCACACCGATATGACTTTCATCCCAGTCGTCCTCGATCGCGCCCGACGAGTAGAAGTAGAATAGGTAGGGACTGATGGCTGCCCCGAGGATGCTGACGGCGATGAACCAGTAGTGCAGGGGCCGATGACTCGGCAGACTGGGCAGCAGCCCTGCCCCGATCTCGTGAAGAGAAGGCTGGAGCGTAAAGGCAGCAACCACGAATACGATCGCGACCATCCCGAGCAACGACACGCCGTTCTCGATCAGGCCGAAAGTTCCCTTCCACAGCACGAACCAGGTGAGCAGCCCTACCGGCACAGCCCACCATTGAAAGCTGATCCCGGTAACCAGTTGGAGCGCCAGGCTCATGCCGCCGATCTCGGCCGCGAGCACCATGAGATTGATGAGCACGTCGCTCACCAGGGTGACCATGTACACCCTCGGACCAAACCGCTCCCGTAGCGCGTCCTTGATCGTGTGGCGGCTGACGGCGGCCAGACGACCCGACATCTCCACCAGGAAGATCACGCAGATAGTGCCCAGCAGCACCGCCCAAATCAGCTGAAACCCGAACGCAGCCCCGGCCTGAGCGGTAGTGGCGATGGCGCCGATTTCGAGAAATCCGCCAATGCTGGTAAACACGCCCAGCGCGATTTGCACCAGCTTGGTCATGGCCGTGGCAAGGAGTCGCTTCCTTCGTCAAGGGAAGCCGCCAGTTCCCGTGCAGCATCCTCGAGACGGCCACGAATTTCACCAGGAACCGATCTCCACTCGGGTTGTCCTTCCAGCTGGCGCTTACGCTCGAGGGCAGCCTCGAGAATTTGGCTGGCATAACCTCGCGGGAGCGAGCCGATCCTCAGAGCCTCGGATGTCAACCGGGCTGTGGCGGCCCATGAGCTCGCCGTACGAGTGGCGCGCTCGATCCGCTCGGCGGGCGAGGAACAGCCCAGAGGTACCAAGGTCACCGAGAGCAGCAGGAGCCGCGCTCCCCAACTCGAGCCGAGCAGGCTCCGAGTCCGTATCATTCGTCTTCGTCTTCATCGTTGTCCGTCCCGTTCCCCTCTCCGGGCAGCTTCACCTCATCGCCGACCACGTCCCGCACGTACAACATCTTGATCGGCACAATGATGGCGGCCAACATCGGCACTGCTACCAGAAGTCCCAGAAAGCCGAACACGATGGACAACACACCTTGGGTGAAGATGGTGAGCACCGGGGGCAGCTCGAGCCCTTTTTTCATGAGGAGGGGATACAACAGATTGGCTTCGACCTGCTGGATGACGATGTAAGCGAGGGTCACGTACAGCGCCTTCTCGGGACCATCGAGGAACCCCATGGCGATCGCGGGGATGGACGCGAGTATCGGCCCCGCTATGGGAATGAACTCGAAGATGCCCGCGATGATGCCGAGGGCTATCGCGGCTTTGATTCCGAGCAGCAGCAGAACCACCGCCGTCAGTGCCCCGACGACAATCATGCCGATCGCCTGGGTGAAAAGCCACCGCCGCAGCATCAGTGCGGTCCCGCTCAACACCTCCCTGGCTCGAGGGCGCGCCTCGTGCGGGAAGAGATGCATCAGGCCGTCCTGGTACGTCCGTGCCTCGATAGCGACGAAGATCGCCACGAAAATGATCAGTACGATGCCACCCAGCACGGCGATGGTGGATGAGAAGAATCCAAAAAGATGCTTTCCTACACCGCCGATCTGCTCCGCGAGGCCTCGTCCGAGGGACGCTGGTTCTTGCCCGCCCGTTTCCTGCTGTGCTCCCGCCTGTGCCGATTCACCAGTGTCCGGCTTCTGTCCTCGAGCGGCAGAGTCGCCGGTACGTCCGGCCCTGCCCTGCTCTGGAGCTACCTGATCGAGAACCTGATTGACCCCCTCCTGTCGCTCGCGAACCCAGCGCTGGATTTTTCCGATGGCGGCAGGAAGCTGGGTTTGCAGCTCCCGCAGTTGGCTGGTGATGCTGGGCGCGGTGGCGGCTCCAATCCCTACGAACACGCCGATGAAGGCGAGCATGATCAGGACGGCTCCCACTCCTCTGGGCACTCGTCTTCGCTCCAGCCAGTCCACCCCTCCCGCCAGCGCCACCCCGAAGAGGATCCCCAGGAACGTCAGAAGCACGACCGAACGGCCGACCCACAGCAGCTGGAGAGTGATGTAAAAGCCGGCGATGATTGCCAGGGTGCGGAGAATGTCGCGGGTTTTCCAGCCCGTTCCACGATCGCGCCGCTCCCCCGATGGTTTGGGCCGGCCGGCTCTCGCGCCCGTCATCGCCGTGCCTCGCCAGGCAGGGTCGAGGTTTGAAAAATTGGGCGACTCCCAGGCTCCTGCAGCCATGTCGCAGCCAGTGCCAGAGCGGCAATAAGATAGGAGAGCCCGGCAGGTACCCACATGATCACACCGGCGAGTTGCTGGTCTTCCAGAGGCGTAAGCCCCCAAGGCGCGGTCGTCGATTCGTAGAGTGGATACCAAAGACGGGTAGAAAAGGTCAGCAGCGCGCCCAGGAGACTGGTGTGACCTGCCGTCGTGAACAGATAGATCACCGCGGCCGGGCGGCCCAGCCGGCCCTCTCTGCCGTGGAACAGCGCCCACCAGAAAAGCAGCGCCGTCCCCAGGAAACTCACATGCTGGATGGTATGAATCGTCTCACTGCTCAGGGTTGCCTGATATAGTGAGGGCGCATGCCACAGCCAGATAGCGACGGCGTGCAGCGCCCAGGCGACCGATGGGAGCGTGAGCCAGTGCCAGCCGGCGCTGACCGGTCTCCAGGCCGACCAGGCGCCGAGCCTTCGCCTCGTGGATATGGGCAGGCCCCACAGGCACGGGATGAGAGGACGGCCGAGCACGAGGAGCGGTGCGGCCACCACCATGAGCAACTCGTGCTGCGCCATATGGGCCGAGAACAAGACCCCACCGAGCCGGTGGAGTGGTGAGACCAGTCCAACCACCAGGGTCAACCACCCGAGCGCGAATGCGGCCACTTCCCAGCGCCGGATACCGTGGCCGGGGCCGGCGCTTCGCCAGAGCGCCCGCAGACCACGAGAGTACAGCCAGGCTGTTACGACGAGCGAGAGGAGGACAACCGGCTCCCAGCTCCATGCACTCCACAGATCGTGAGGGGCGAGGGGCGAGCCCTCGTGGAGGGTGGGAAGGATGTCCTTCACTGACACGGGTGCAACCAGAACGTGGGCAGCCAGAGCGCCAGCATCACCAGGAGAAACCCGCCGCTCACGAGAACACCCAGCATGGCCATGAAGACGCTCCGGGGTTCTGGTCCCGAGCCATCGGTAGGGCCCACGCGCCGCCACCGTTGCCACTGCTGCCACGCTAG
>DATFFX010000420.1:0-3369 GCA_035249825.1 Gemmatimonadales bacterium
CCCAATGTGGTAAGCCGTTCCCGGGCCCGGTCGAGTGCCTCATCTTTAGAGATCTTTCCTTCGTGTGACCGCATCACGTCATAGACCAGGTGACGAATCCACTTGGTCGGGCTGATCGAGTTCATCGCGCCCTGCGGCAGCATGGAAACCACGGCGCCTCGCCAGGTGCGCGGAATCTTGGCATGACCACCCAGCTCTTGCACCTGACCGTCGATCTCCAGCGTGCCTTCTTCCACATGCAGCGGCGGCCGAGCGATGAGCGAGATGATCGAGCCGAGCGTTGTCTTCCCACTGCCCGACTCGCCAGCGAGCCCGAGAACCTCGCCCTCTTCGATCTTGATCGACACATCGTCGACGGCTACGACATCCTTGCCTTCGGTGTAATAGACGCCACGGATGTTCTCGGCATTGACTAAGGTGCCCATTAGCGCTCCCGTCCCGCTGAAACCGGCGTCTCGAGAAAGCCCCCGCTGCCAACCGGGCCTGCGTCGTCGCCCTCGACCGGGGTCTCGAGCTCCGTGCCCTCCTTGACGGCCTTCTTCCGCGCGGCCCGACCCCGACGTAGCCGCGGGTTGAACACCTCATTAAGGCTGGACTGGAGGAGCAACAGGGAGAAAACGATCAAGGTCAGCATGACGGTCGGTGGAATGAATGCCCACCAGGCTCCGGTCCGCACCGAGCCCCACTGGATGGCCCAGTAGAGCATCGTCCCGAGGCTGGTCGTGCCCGAGGCGCCCAGGCCGAGCATGCTCAGCGTGGACTCGAACAAGATTGCGCTGGAGATCTGCAGTATGGCGGCCATAACGACATACGAGAGCAGGTAAGGCAGAACGTCGCGGCGGAGGATCGACCAGAACCCGGCTCCGGAGAGCTTGGCTACGTCGATGTGTTCGCGGGTCCGAATGCTGCTGGACTGCGCGCGTACCGCCCGGGCCACCCAGAACCAGCCAGTGAAACCGATCACCAGTGCCAGGGTGTAGAGATTGCGTTGCGGCAGCGACACCGAAACCAAGATGACGATCACAAGCACCGGGATGGCCAGGCCGACGTTCACAATGGCGCTGAGCACATCGTCCACCCAGCCGCCGCGGTAGCCGGCAACTAGACCGACCAGCAGGCCGATCGCGGTTCCGATGAGACCCGCGATTATGCCGACGATCAACGAGGTCCGGGTGCCGTACACAAGATTCGCGATAACGCTCTGCCCTTCGTTATCGGCGCCCAGGAGGAGCGGGCCGCAGCACTGCGGCTCCTCGTACAGGCCGCCGACGGTGGCATCCGGGTTTGTGGACACGATCAGTGGTCCGACGAAGCCCACGAGGAGCACAAAGGCAACCAGGACGACGGCTACCCAAAACCTAGGACTCAGTCCACGTAAACTCATCAGCGCTCTCCGCTCTGCACTGCCCGTATCCGGGGGTCTATGAAGCCGGTGAGGATGTCAGCGGCGAGGTTGGCAACGAGCACGGCGATCGTGATGATCAGAGTGATCGCCGAAATCACCGGGTAGTCGTTCTGGCCGATGGCGGCGAACAACAAGCTGCCCAGGCCAGGGTAGGAAAACACCAGCTCGGTGATGAGGCCGCCCGTGATGAGGGCGGCAATGGACAGCGCCAGACCCGTGAACTGCGGGAGCATGGCATTGCGGAAGATGTAGCGGACCGTGTGGCCCTCCTTGACGCCGAGGCCACGGTTGTAGTTCACGTAATCCGAGCCGAGCTCGTAGATGGCCATGGACCGCATACCGACCGCCTGGCCTCCGATGTAGACCAGGACGAGTGACCAGAACGGTAACCACCAGTAGGTAATGGCGTCACCGAAGAACGCCAAGGAGAACTCCGGCGACAAACCGAAGGAGTACGCTCCACCGACCGGCAGGATGCCCCCCTTCACGGCGACCAGGAACAGCAGAATGATGGCCAGCGCGAACGGCGGGACGCTGGAGAGGAACAGTGACCCAATGAAGGCGCCCCGGTCCAGCCAGCCGCCCTTGAACGCGGCCACTGCTCCGAGCAGGTTGCCAACAATCCAGCCGACGATGATCGCCGGAATCATGATCGCGATGCTCCATGGCAGCGCCTGCCCGATCAAGGAGCCGACCGACGCCGGATAGTTGGCGAAGGAAGTTCCAAGGTCGCCCTGGAACACATTGCCGACATAGATGAGGAACTGCTGCCACAGTGGTTTGTCAAGGCCGAACTCCACCATGTATTGCTCATGGATCTGTTGCAGCTGTTCACCCCCGGTGCCCCCGCCTGCGGCGACCCGGCCGACAATGGCGTCGACCGGGTTACCGGGGATGAGGCGCGGGAGGAGGAAGTTCAGCAGCAGAGCCACGACGAATACCACCAGGGTCCAGGCCACTTTTCGACCGATATATCTCGCTAGCGCCATGGTTGCCGCCTTCGCTCCTTTTGTTCAGATGAGATCCAGTCTCAGGTTCCAACCTTCTTGATCTTGAACAGCCACTGGATGCCCGCGCCCTGCCACATGGGGGGAGCGTATGGGTTCTCCTCGGTCGGGAAGTTTTCCCAGTTGTTCGCGTTGAACTCGTAAAAATCCAGTGGGCGATACATCAGCGGCACTATCGGCACATTCTCGCGATAGATCTTGTCGAGGGCGGCGTAAGCCGTCTTGGCCTCGGCATCGGACTTCGCACCGGCAGCGGCGTCCAACAGCGCCGGGACCTCGGAGTCCTTGAACCGGTTGTAGTTCCAGAACGCAGACTTGCCGTAATCCGGTACGCCCCTGTCATCCAGTGCGTCGCGGAAGCGAATCCACGGGCTGGCCGGGTTGACGCCGGTGTAGGAGTTCATGCACAAGTCGAAGTCGCCGTTCTGCCACCTAGCAATCGCGGTCGGGGCCTGCGGGAACTCGGTGCTGATGTCGATGCCGACTTCCTTGACTGACTTGGCCACAATCTCGCAGGCAGTGTTCCAGTCGGTCCACCCGGTCGGGGTGATCAACTTCCAGCCGCCGAGCTTGGTGCCGTCCGGCAGCTCGTAGATGCCGTCAGAGCCCTTCTTGGCCTTCAGCTCGCCCTCCAAGATCTCCACCGCCTTAGCCTTGTCGAACTTCCAGCCTTCCGACTCCACGGCTGCGGCGTCGTAGAACTTCGACTCGTACCCGGTCGGAATAATGAGGCTGGCGTTGGCTGGCTCGGAGTAATCCGACATGGCTGTTGTGGCGATATTCGCGTAGTCAATGCTGTAGGCGATCGCAAGACGGACCTTCGGGTTGTCCAGGCCCGGTTTGTTTAGGTTGAAGATCAGGAACGGGATTGTGCCCGGCACGTGGTACGGCTTCTGCTTCATCCAGGTGCTGACCGGCTTGCCGGCCTCCCACATCTTCCAGATCTGGGCGGTGAAC
>DATFFX010000421.1:0-2754 GCA_035249825.1 Gemmatimonadales bacterium
CGATGTCCCAGGATGTCGCGACCGAGGTTGCGGCCAGGTATCCCGGACGGGCCATCGCCGCCGCGACGGACGTTCGGAACGATGCCAGTCTCGACGCGCTTTTCCGGCGCACAGTACTCGAGTTCGGCGGGCTCGATTGCCTGTTTTATACCGCGGGGCTGCCGCCTCGCTTCGCGCCGATTACGGAGATCCGCCGGGAGGATCTTCAACGCCAGCTCGAGGTCCACTACCTCGGTGCCGTCTCGGCGATCGGCCGAGCGGCTGCGGTGATGCGCCGGCAGGGGCTGGGCGGGTCGATAGTGGCATCGGTCTCCAAGGCGGCGTTGGTGCCGGGCCGGGATGCCGTGGCGTACGGCGGAAGCAAGGCTGCACTGCTCCAGGCACTGCGTGTGGCGGCAGTCGAGCTCGGAGCGGACGGTATCCGGGTCAACGCCATCAACGCCGACCAGATCGAGACCCCGCTGTTTCTTCAATTCGTGCGGGAGCGCGCAGCCAGTCGTGGAGTGTCGGTCGAGGAGCAGCTTGCGGTGTATCGCAGCCGGAATTTGATGGGCGCAACGCTGATTCCCCCGGAGGCGGTCGCCGACATTGCGGTGCTGCTCGCGAGTGAGCGGTTCCGGTTCACGACCGGGGACATTCTTACGGTGGATGGTGGGCTACCGGAGGCGTTTCCGAGGTAGGACGGGAAGGACGGGAAGGCCGGAAGGAGGCCAAAGGCTGTCACCCTGACCCTGAGCGAAGCGAAGGGGAGGGGGCTGGACCCCGCCTCAGAAACAATCACCTCATGTGCTCGAGCCCGACCAGTCAACGTGAGCGGACCAAGCGTTATCACGATTCTGGCCCCCTCCCCTCGCGGCGCTCGGGTCAGGGTGACAATGCTTTTCCAGGACCTAAACTCAACTGGCACATTCGGGTGTGTTACGTCACGGGCTTATCGGTGAGCCTTCTCACATCCTGTCTCGCGCCGACCCACCACCGTTGACTCAGTCGTTTCCCTGGATGAGCGGGGCAAACCCTATCTTTCGTGAGAGTACCCGATGAGATCCAAGGAATTCGTTTCAACGCTTTCCACCCCGGTGCTGCAGCGAACCGTTCGCAATCAGCAGCACCCCAGGCGGAGACTACGGTACGAGCCTACCGTCGTGTATCACCTCGCCGAGCAGGCGAAGGCGCGTGGTGTGGACCTGAGCCGAGCCGATGGGCCATGGCGGGCTGACGAGCGTCCGCTGGAGCGTCCTGGACGCAACGATCTCGATGTCATTCCCATTATCACCAACGAGACCACGGCAGTCATGGTGGATACGAAGGAGCATGCAGTGGACCTGGCCGGGTTGCTCAACTGGAGTGGGGTGCACCAGCTCGAGCCGATTCCGGATCTGACGCCGCCGGAGTAGGCTAGGAGCTATTAGCTATTAGCTATGAGCTATTAGCTATGAGCAAAGCAGTTAGCTACGAGCCGTGCTGTCATGCCCAGTTAGCGAGGGATCTCGAGCCACCATGGTCTGGGATCCCTCACTGCGTTCGGGATGACAGCATGGCCAAGGCTAATAGCTAACAGCTAACAGCTAATAGCTATTGGCTAATAGCTAATAGCTCCTGGCTCATTACCTTTCGCGCCGGAACCTCATTCCGGACGCCTCGCCATCGCTCGCTTAACACCGCCGCCGCTCCTCTCCCGGCTACTCCCCCGCGGCTCTGGTCCCGAAGACATGCTGACCGGGCCGATTCGCGGGGAGCTCTTGGGCGCGGAGCACCTGGCCGAACGGGCTCGTACGCTCGCCTCGGGCCAGCGGATCGCCCGAAAACGCGGCCGTCCGCGCCCTCGTCTGCTCAACCGGCTCAACGAGACCCGGCGCATCCTGGACGACGCGCACGCGAAGCTTGCCCGCGCTGCTGACCGGGAGGTGAACGTCGGTCCTGCGGGCGAGTGGCTGCTCGATAATCTGCACGTGGTTCAGGAGCACATTCAGGAAGTGCGGGACAGTCTCCCGCGGGGATACTATCGCGAGCTGCCCGAGCTCGCGTTCGGCGCTTTGGCCGGCTACCCACGGGTCTACGAGATCGCGATCACCCTCATCTCCCACACCGAGGGCCGGATCGAGCTCGACAACCTCGAGCTGTTCGTGGCTGCCTTTCAGGAGGTCGCTCCACTCTCGATCGGCGAGCTCTGGGCCATCCCCGCGATGCTGCGGCTGGGATTGATCGAGAGCGTGCGCAGAATGGCCCTTCGCACCGTGCGCCGCCTCCGCGAGCTGGATGAGGCGGACACCTGGGCGACCCGGCTGACCTCCGCCGGCGACGAGAGTGCAGTCGCGCTCGCGGCGGCGCTGCAGAACTTCGTGTCCCGGCCACCTACGCTCACGCCGACCTTCGTCTCCCGATTCCTGTATCAGCTGCGGATGTCTCCCGAATCGGTTCCTCCGCTCGCCTGGCTGGAGGGCTGGATCGCGGAGCACGGGATGAGCCCGGAGGATGCCGCCGCGCGAGCCACCGAGTGGGTGGCTCTTACCCAAATCATGATGGCGAACAGCATCACGAGTCTCCGCACCATCGCCCGCATGGACTGGGAGACGTTCGTCGAGCGTGAGAGCGTGATGGAGGCGGCGCTGCGCGAGGATCCCGCGGCAGTCTACTCCCGCATGACCTTCGCGACCCGGGACCAGTATCGCCATGTGGTGGAGCGGATCGCCAAACGGACCGGCCGGGATGAGGCTGCCGTTGCCCGCTCAGCAGTGGACCTGGCCCGCAGTGCCT
>DATFFX010000422.1:0-2239 GCA_035249825.1 Gemmatimonadales bacterium
CCCACCTGGAGCAAAGTGGTATCGCTCATTTGCGGCACTTCGCTGACGTACGTGTTGAACGCGGCACTCTGGGCCAGCGTCCTGAGTCTGGCGGTGCCGGTATCGGGCACATCCATGGTGACGAACGTGGTGAAAAGGGGCCCGTTACCGCCTGCGAGAGCGCCGACCCGCACGCCAGTGAAGGTTGGAGCCGACAACCGCACGCCCAACGCGAGTCTACCGCTATCGGCCGGGGCGATTTGGACCCGGCTCAGATCAGCACCCTGGAAAACGGTTCGGATCACGCCAGAGTTGAGGGTATCCGGCAGGGGAATCGTCCCGATGAGATTTTCCGGTACGAAGGCAGGAGCGACATCGGCGAAAGTACTCGCCGAGTCGAAGGTGGGTGCCATGCGGTAGAGCAGAAGTTCAAGCCCAGTCAGATTCGTGTCACGCGCCGCAATGGTGAAGCTGACTGCTACCGAGTCTATCGTATAGCCGCGCAGCGTGTCTCGTACGCTCACCGAATCCGGGCGGGCCAGGAACCGTACCAGTGCACGCTCCTCGAATCCCTGTAATCCATTGGAGACGAGTAGCGCGGGCGCCTGAAAGGGCTGGAGGTAGCCGCTGTAGCTGGAATCGGCCCCGGTGACAGCAGTAAGTACCTCGTCGAACACTTGAGGCTGCCCACCCGGGCACAGCGCTGGACAATCAGCTGGTGCTGTGAGCTTCTCCTGGCAGCCGGAGAGTAACCAGACTGCCAGCAGTCCACCGATGACCGTTCTCACCGAAGCTGCTCCGGGCCGAAAGCAGCGGGCAGCAGGTCACCCAGGCGCCAGCGTATGGTCGCCTTCGGGCCAACGCCTTCGATTGGCAGATCGAGACCGAATTCCGCCAGCACCTGACGGCACGCACCGCACGGTGCTGCAGGTGGATCTACGTCCGACACCACCACAGCCCTGCGAAAACGGGTAACGCCGGCGCTGACTGCGGCGCACACCGCGGCGCGCTCGGCGCAGATCGTCAGCCCATAGGATGCGTTCTCGACATTGCATCCCAGGAACACCGCTCCGTCCGAGCTCTCCAGTGCGGCACCGACCCGAAACTTGGAATAAGGTGCATAGGCACGTGCCTGGGCGCTTCGCGCCGCAGAGATCAGCGAATCAGTCAAACCCATACCTCAGGTAGAAACGAGGTGCCGGCCGTCAGCGCCGGTACCCCGAGGAAGTCCGCCACGGTCTGGCCGATATCCGCGAAGGTCTGGCGGCGGCCGAGATTCGTCGGGCGCACCCTGGGACCAAACACGAGTAGCGGAACTACCTCGCGTGAGTGGTCGGTTGACGGCGTGGTGGGATCATTGCCGTGATCGGCGGTAAAGATAATGAGGTCATCCTCTCGCACCGGTTCGAGCAGCCGCGGCAGCATGCGGTCGAGCTCCTGGAGTCCAGCGCGAAAGCCCGGGACATCGTTTCGATGCCCCCAGCTCTGATCGAACTCGATCACGTTGGCCAGGAGCAGACCCCGCTGCATCGCCGCGAGAGCTCCGGCGATCAGCGCGTACGCTTCCGCGTTGGTGTCGGCATGGATACTGGTGATTCCCCGCCTGGCGAACAGGTCGTCTACCTTGCCCACCCCTACCCGCGGGACCTGCCGCTCGGCCAGGCGGTCCAGCAGCGTGGGCCCCGGGGGAGGCAAGCTGAAATCGCGCCGGTGCGCCGTGCGCCTCCAACTCCCCGGCTTTCCTGTGAATGGCCGGGCAATAACCCGAGAGACACCGTGCTCGCCTTGCAAGAGCTCGCGCGCCATCGCACAGGCGGCGTAAAGCTCCTCCAAAGGCACCAATCCCTCATCGGCCGCGATCTGGAAGACACTGTCCGCCGAGGTATAGACGATCCAATTACCGGTCCGATGATGTTCGGCGCCGTACTCCTCGAGCACCGCGGTACCCGAAGCCGGCTTGTTGGCCAGAACACCGCGGCCGGTACGCCGGGCGAACTCGTCGATGACTTCCCCTGGGAAGCCGTGAGGATAGGTCGGAAACGGCGCGTCCAGCACCAGACCGCAGATTTCCCAGTGCCCTGTCGTGCTGTCCTTGCCCGGACTGGCCGGTTCGCAGGCTCCGTGTGCAGCACGGGGGGCAGGCACCGCAGCCACACCGCTCAGCGCTGCGCAGTGGCCCAGACCGAGGGCCTCCAACATGGGCAGCCTGAGTCCGCCGGCGGCACGGGCGACATTGCCGAGGGTGTCGCTTCCACCATCG
>DATFFX010000423.1:0-5992 GCA_035249825.1 Gemmatimonadales bacterium
GCCGGCGAGCCATCATCAATGAGGTGCGGTCGGAGACCTGGCGAAACTCGTCGATCCAGTCGAACCAGATGGTAGAGGGGATCTTGTCACCGCCAATGCCTTCGACCTTGTAGGGATGACCCTCGCCCAGCGCGTGGGTACGATGGAACTGGGTGTAAAGCGAGCCCACCGGATCACCGGCAACGATCCTGACCCTGGGATTCTTTTCCTTCAGATACTTGCCCGCCCCGCTGATGGTTCCCCCGGTACCCGCTCCGGCAACCAGATGCGTGATGCGACCCTTGGTCTGCTGCCAGATTTCAGGGCCGGTGGTTGCGTAGTGGGCTTCAGGATTGATCTGGTTGTAGAACTGATCAGCCAAAACAGCGCCAGGAGTGTCTTTTGCGATCTGTTTGGCCTTCATCACGTAGTTGTCGGGATGATCGGGGGGAACCGCTGTCGGGGTGATTACGACTTCGGCGCCAAATGCCTTCAGCAGGCGAACCTTCTCCTGCGACATCTTATCCGGCATGGTAAAGACGCAGCGATAACCCTTGAGTGCCGCCGCAATGGCGAGCCCCAGCCCGGTATTCCCGCTGGTTCCCTCCACGATCGTTCCCCCGGAGCGGAGCTCCCCTTTTTTCTCAGCTGCTTCGATGATGGCGAGCCCGATCCGATCCTTGACAGAGCCACCGGGGTTCACGTACTCGGCCTTGCCATAGACCGGCGTCCGGATGCCGGCACCGACGCGGGCAAGCCTGATCAGCGGTGTCCAGCCAACGGTGTCGAGCACCGAGTCGTATGGCTCGAGGTGCTGAGGTGAGCTCATGGTGTTGGGCTTCTGGGACGAGCCCGAGGACCGCGGAACTGGACTGGCTGGATGAACGGAGCCGCGATCGGCCGTCCCTGATGCAGGGCCGGCGAGAACCTGAGCTCCGGCGAGCCCGCCAGTGCGGCCGAGTCCAGCGCCGGGTAGCCGCTGGATTCTTCGATGCGGGTGGACTCCGGTATGACCCGGCCCACGGAATCGACATAGAGCCGCAGCAGCACCTGCCCTTCTATCCCCTGCTCGAGCAGCGCTTCGGGGTACCGGACCGGTGAAACGGGGTTGATGGGAACCGGCGGCTCTTCCGCCGGAGACACCGGCGCCGGAGCGTTTCGATCTACCAGCCGCATCGTGCCATCGTCATTCCGCTCACAGGCAGCCAGGGCGGCAATCAGGGCAACGGCTGTTGCCCCAAGGAGATCCTTCGCTGCGCGCAGAGCTTGCCCTGCGCGAGGTGAAGGGCCGACAGTGGACTTCACGTCCGCTCCCCGGCGCGGCGTTTGAAGTCCGCCAGCCGATTCAGAGCTTCGAGCGGCGTGAGGGTATTCACGTCCAGCAACTTGAGCTCTTCCATCATGGGGTCCGGCCTTGATTCGCCAAAGAGAGGCAGCTGGCCCGGGTCGCGTGAGAGCGGGGGAGGCGGGCCGGGGACCATACGGTGCTCTCCCTCGAGGGTTCCCAGTATCTCGCGGGCACGCCCCAGCACATCGTGAGGAAGGCCCGCCAGCTGGGCGACGTGGATGCCATACGATCGGTCGGTGCCTCCCGGCTCCAGCCGGTGAAGAAAGACGACAGTGTCGCCCATCTCTCTCACCGCCACGTTGTAGTTGCGTGCGTGCTGAAGCCGCTCGGGCAGCTGCATCAACTCGTGGTAGTGAGTGGCGAACATCGTCTTGCATCCAACCCGGTCGTGCAGGTGCTCGGTCACCGCCCACGCAATGGCCACCCCATCGTAAGTCGAAGTGCCACGGCCGATCTCATCCAGGAGCACCAGGCTTCGCGGGGTCGCATTGTGCAGGATGGCGCTGGTCTCACTCATCTCCACCATGAAGGTGGACTGCCCTCCGGCAAGGTTATCGCTCGCCCCTACCCGGGTGAAGAGCCGGTCAACGCAGCCGATCACCGCCTCCGTCGCGGGCACGAATGCGCCGATCTGAGCCAATACCACGCAGAGGCCGATCTGGCGGAGAATCGTGGATTTGCCCGCCATGTTGGGGCCCGTTACCAGAGCGACGCGTTCGGCATCGGTGAATCGCGCAGTATTGGGGATAAAGGATTCCCGGGCCATCATGCGCTCGATTACCGGATGGCGGCAGTCTCTGAGCGTGAGATCGAATCCATCGCTGACCTGGGGCCGGACATAGCGCCCCGATACAGCCCGCTCGGCAAGCCCGGCCCACACGTCCAGCCGTGCAAGCACACGGGCGGTACGCTGAACCCGCCCGACAGCATGGGCCACGAATCCTCTCAACGCGCCGAATAGCTCCGCTTCCCTGATACCCATCCGCTCCTCGGCGCCCAACACGCGGGCCTCGTAGTCCTTGAGCTCGGGAGTAACGTACCGCTCTGCGGTGGCGAGCGTTTGCCGCCGCTCATAGTCGGCCGGTACCCGGCCGGTGTGAGCGTGGGTGATCTCGAGGTAGTAGCCGAAGACTTTGTTGAACCCAACCTTGAGCGACGGGATCCCGGTGCGCTCCCGTTCCCGCTGCTGGAGTGATGCGATGTACTGACGGCCACCGTCCCGAAGCGATCGCAGGTTGTCCAGCTCAGCGTCATACCCGGGACGTATCGCCCCTCCCTCCGCCAGCGTAGCGGGCAGCCTTTCCGCCAGCGCGGTGCCGAGTGCCACTGTCAGATCGTCCAGCAGGTCGAGCTCATCGCCGGCCTCTGCCAATGCGAGGCTCACACCGCCGTGCGGCAACTTCGTTCCGGCCAACTGCGTCAGTGCCCCTGCAACGTCGGGGAGCCGCTGAAACGAATCCCGCAGAGCGCCCATTTCGCGGGGCGTCGCACGGCCGGCGGCGGCACGGCCGGCGAGGCGCTCGAGATCACGCACACCATCCAGTGCTTCACGCAGGCGAGCCCGTCCTCGAGCGTCCTGGACGTTTACCTCGACCGCATCCAGCCGGGCATTGATCGCGGCGGGATCGCGAAGCGGCGACAGCAGCCAGTGGCGGAGAAGCCGGCCACCCATCGGTGTGAGGGTCGCGTCGATCACCTCGAGCAGCGTAGACCCGCGGCTGCCGGCCCGCAGCGGCTCTACCAGCTCCAGGTTCCGGCGGGTCATCTCGTCGATCCAGAGGAGGCTGTCGCTCCGGCGCATGACGGGACGCGCCAGGTGCGGGACTCCTCCGGGTTGAAGCTCTCCGAGGTAGCGAAGCAGTGCGCCGGCTGCGGCCACGGCTGGATCGTCCCTGGGGCCGACTCCGAGTCCGTCCAGAGAGGCAAGCTCGAACCGGCGGGCCAGCTCCTCGCGAGCCAGATCAGGGTCGAATTCCCACGGCTCACGTGTAGTGAGAAGTGGGGAAGCGGGTAGGCGGGTAAGCGGGTAAGCCGCGCCGACAGGAATCACAATCTCGGAAGGAGCCAGTCGGGATAGTGCTTCCTCAAGGCCATTTGGGCTCAGGCTCTCAAGGACGAACTCACCGGTGGTTAGATCGATTGCAGCCAGCCCCAAGGTCCCACCATCCTGCTTACCCCCTTCCCCGCCTACCCGCCTACCCGCTTCAACTGCCACCATCCAGTTATTCAGCGAGCCCGGCACCCATCCTTCCTGCATGAGCGCGCCGGGCGTGAGCGTCTCGACTACTTCGCGGCGTACCAGTCCGCGGGCGAGTCTCGGATCCTCGACCTGCTCGCAGATGGCGACCCGGTGTCCGGCTCCGACCAGTTGCCGGAGATATTCGGTTGCGGCCTTGACCGGCACCCCGGCGAGCGGCACCCCATCGCCGCGCGAGGTGAGGGTGATGTCCAGGATACGGGCGGCGAGCTGGGCGTCTTCGTTGAACATCTCATAGAAGTCGCCTACTCGATAGAACAGGATGGTATCCGGGTGCTGCGCCTTCATCTCCCGCCAATGCTTGAGCATCGGCGGAGTTGGGGCGGTGCTGTCCCGGCTGGTGAGGGGCATGAGTCAATATAAGAGCCGCGCCCTCGATTCACGCCAGACTATCCAGCTCCTCCATGTCGCGGTTGGTCAGCTTGATTTCGGCCGCGGCCACATTCTCCTCGAGGTGCCCCACCGAGGAGGTGCCGGGAATGACGAGCATCGCCGGAGAGCGTTTCAGCAGCCACGCGAGCGCGACCTGGAACACTGTGGCCCCGTGGCGAGTGGCGACCTGATGCAGCACGGGGTTCCTCAGAGCACCCGCCGATAGCGGGAACCACGGGATGAAAGCCAGACCCTCCCGCTCGCAGTAGGCGACCTCATCCTCCCACTTTCGATCGGTCACATTGTAAAGGTTCTGCACCGAGACGATGGGCAGCACTTCACGGGCTCGCTCGATGTCGGCCACGGTCACCTCGGAGAGACCGACATGGCGAATCAAGCCTTCCCGCTGGAACTCACGCACCGCCTCGAACTGCTCCTGAGCCGGCACCTTTGGATCGATTCGATGCAGTTGCCACAGATCGATCCTCTCGACTCGTAGCCGCTTGAGGCTGCCTTCGAGGTTCTGGCGGAGAAACTCGGGCCGGCCGTTCTCGACCCACTGGTCAGGACCCGGACGCTCCAGGCCACCTTTGGTTGCGATCACCAGTCCAGGATAGGGGTACAACGCGTCGGCAATGAGTTGTTCGGCTACGTGTGGTCCGTACGAGAAGGCGGTGTCGATGAAGTTCACTCCGAGATCCAACGCGCGCTGGAGCACGCGAATCGCTTCGTCGCGATCACGGGGTGGTCCCCAGATACCTTTTCCTGTGAGCCGCATTGCGCCGAAGCCCATGCGGTTTACGGTGAGATCGCCTCCGAGCGTGATGATTCCGGCCGCAGCGGCCGGGCTACCGCGAGTTCTCGTGCTGGTCATGAGTATTTCTCCAGTTGCGATGCATAGCGAGTCGCTTCATCCTTACGTCTGTGCCTCAGCCCTTTCACTTCGCCTTCTTCGTGCGCGACCTCGACTCGACCCGACGCTTCTACGGCGAGGTGTTGGGCTGCCGGGAGGGCCGCAGTACCGACACGTGGGTCGACTTCGACTTCTTCGGTAATCAGATCTCCGCCCACATCACCGGCCGGCCAACGCCTACCGAGAACACCGGGCGGGTCGATGGCGTTCCCGTGCCGATGCCTCATTTCGGTGCCCTTCTCCCGTGGGAGAACTTCCAGGGGCTTGTTGGCCGCATTCGTTCGGCGGGCATTCCATTCATACTCGAGCCGACGGTCCGCTACGCCGGACAACCGGGCGAGCAGGCCACCATGTTTCTCCTCGATCCAAGTGGCAATGCGCTGGAGTTCAAGAGCTTCAAGCAGCCGGAGCACGTCTTTACGGCATGAGGCCAGCCTCGGCCGTCATCGTCGGTGCCGGGGTGATGGGAGCGAGCGTTGCTTACCATCTCACTGCCCGGGGATGGCGCGACGTGCTGCTGCTCGACCGGTGCATTGGACCAGGGCGGGGAAGTACCGGTGCGGCTACAGGCGGTTTCCGGGCCCAGTATGCCTCGGCGATCAATGTCCGGCTGTCCCTCCTGGCACGCCAGAAGCTCCGGTGCTTCAAGGACGAGATCGGGATCGATCCGGGTTACCTGCCCGCCGGGTATCTCTGGCTCGCCACCGCAGAGCCGGAGCTCGATGTGCTTCGTGCCGGTCTCCAGGTGCAATGGACGGAGGGGCTGCACGAGGCAAGCGAGGTGAGCCCCGACGAGATCGGGCGGCTGAATCCGGCGCTGCGGCCCGAGGCGGTCATCGGTGGCACATTCTGTCCAACGGACGGGTTCATCGCTCCGCACGCTGTGCTGAACGGTTATCTCGCGGCGGCGCTCCGCAATGGTGCCCGAGTAGAATGGGAGACGAATGTCACCGGGCTCTGCCCTGGTGGAAGCGGCCGAATTACCGCGGTCGAGAGCAGCCGCGGTCGGATCGGCGCCGATATCGTGATCAACGCCGCCGGTGCCTGGGCTGCCGAGTGGTGCGAGTCGGCCGGTCTGCGAGTGCCTGTGAGCCCACTTCGGCGTCAGGTGGCAGCCACCGTC
>DATFFX010000424.1:0-2866 GCA_035249825.1 Gemmatimonadales bacterium
CTCTGGCTGGCAAGCCGTCGAGATACCGTATAATGAAGGAGAGGAGTATCGCGTGATCAAGCTCAAGCGTGCCTACGACCCCGCCAGCCGAGACGATGGCGAGCGCTACCTGGTGGAGCGGCTATGGCCCCGGGGCATCAGGAAGACCGAGCTGCCGCTGGACGGGTGGCTCAAGGAAGTGGCTCCCAGTCCCGACCTGCGGAAGTGGTTCGGGCATGATCCCGAGAAGTGGCCCCGGTTCCGGCAGCGGTACTTTACCGAGCTCAAGGCGCACCAGCAGTCGCTCGAGCCCTTGCTGAAGGCCGCGCGGCGGGGACCCGTCACCCTGATCTTCAGCTCCCACGATACCGAGCACAACGCTGCTGTCGCGCTGCGGGATTACCTGAGAACCCACGCTGTTCCGGTTGGCGGCCACCGGGGCGGTTAGACCGTCGCCAGGCTCTCAGCGAACTGTCGCATGCGCCGGGAAATTCCGGTGCCCTGGAGTGCCCGCCATATGATTCGGGCTCGCGCCAAGGCGAAGACCTCAATGCGCTCACCGGGAAGCAGCGGGATCGTGAAACCCCACTCGCCCGTGGGCCCCTCTTCTAAAGCCGGTGGTAGCAGCGGGGCTGCGTCACCGAGACCGCCAGGCGAGGAATCCTGATTCCCCCGGCGCAAGGCTAATGCATGGTGCGCCGCCGAGGCCGCCAGCGCTGCATCATCCCGGGTAGCAAAGCCCATAAAGCTCACCGAGGCAGCATCCACCCGGCCGATTTCCTGATCGTCCTGAAACAGCCGAAACTCGGATCCGGTACCGACCCGGCGTGCTCGCATGGCATCTCCTTGTGAAGGAACACTGAAGAGGTATACATCCCCCAGCTGAGAGCGCTAGGGAAAAATTCCCAGCTCCAGGTAGCTCCGTGCGACCTTGTCGATCGCCAGCGCCATCGCCGCGGTCCGGAGATCCGGCATTTTCGAATTGGCTGTATGCACCATCCGAATCTGTTGGAAAGCCGTCGCCATGGTTTCCTCCAGGCCGGAGTTGACCAGGTCCTCCTCCTCGGCTCCCCGGATGAGGAGGCCTCGGTCCGTCGGGGACAACTGTTTGCCCGCCGCGCTCTCGATGGCGTGAACCATTCTCTTGGCGCTCAACTCTTCAAAGCGCTTGGCCATGCGGCCGAACCGGACGTGAGAGAGGTTCTTGAGCCATTCAAAGTACGAGACGGTCACCCCGCCTGCATTCAGATAGATGTCGGGAATGACCAGGATTCCGCGGGCGCGCAGGACCGCTTCCGCTTGGGCAGTTGTTGGACCGTTTGCTGCTTCAGCCACACAACGGGCTCGCACCCGCCCGGCGTTTTCCCGGGTGAGGACGTTCTCCAGAGCTGCCGGTACGAGTATGTCACAGTCCAGTTCGAGAGCCGCTGCGCTCGACGGTAGATCCCTGGCGGCCGGGAACCCGGTGATCCGCCCGCTGGCTTTGCGGTGTCGCATCACCGACTCGAGGTCGAGGCCGTCCGGGGCTGCGATCGCGCCTTCGTATTCCGCCAGTCCGACGAGTATGGCCCCGCCCTCCTGGAGAAAGCGGGCGGCGGCGTAGCCCACCTTGCCCAGCCCCTGCACCACGACGCGTTTTCCGGCAAGCCCCTGGGTCAAACCATGTCGCTTGACCAGGTCGGCATCCATCAACGCCTCCCTGATTCCGTAGAAGACCCCGCGGCCGGTTGCGTCGCTGCGACCCCTGATTCCTCCCTGGCTTAGCGGCTTTCCGGTGACGCAGCCGAGCGCATCGATGTCTTGGGGATGAACCTGAACGTAGGTGTCCGCGATCCAGGCCATCTCCCTCTGACCAGTTCCGTAATCTGGAGCCGGCACATCCACAGCGGGCCCGATGAAGTTCTTTTTGATCAGCTCCATGGTGTATCGCCGGGTGATCCGCTCGAGCTGCTCGACCCCGGTTCTTCGCGGATCCACCCGAACCGCGCCTTTTGCTCCCCCGAAGGGAACGTCTACGATGGCGCACTTGTACGTCATGAGTGCAGCCAAGGCCTGAACCTCATCCGCATCAACCTCGGGCGAGAAGCGGATGCCACCCTTTACCGGCAGTTTGTGATGGCTATGCTCGGCCCGCCACGCTTCGATCACTTCATAGCCGCCGCCTTCTTTCCGGACTGGAAAGTGGAAGCGGTAGACACTATTGCAGGTCCGGATCTGCTCGAGCAGGCCGGATGGGTAGTTCCCGTATGCCGCTGCCGCATCGAAGTTCTGGTTGACCGTCTGCAGCAGACTGGCGGAAGCTGTCAGCGGAATTGGCTCGAGCATCGTCGTACTCATCAGGTCCTCCACTCGGAACGTTGCTCCGTGGAACCGTGCATTCGGCTAGCCAGCAAGATTGCCTCCCACCGGTGAAGCAGGAGTGAGGACTTCCTGAGACAGCCTTCACACTACCAGCTGGCACGATTAGCGACGGCGAATGGGATGGGAACAAGTCATGGACTTTTCAAGGTGCTTTCATCCTTTCTTCAGAGCAGGTGTGATACCATGTGGTGGTGGGGAAAGCCTACAGGATCTGAGACTAGTGACCGTCCAACAAGGAGAAATGATGGTAACCCATTCTCCCAGCATGGTGGAGAGATCCCTCCAGCGCAGAATCCGGCGGCTGGCCGGATTGTTGATCGCCATGAGCCTGGTCCCCGGCATTGCGCTGGCGGTTAGCTCGGACAACTGGCGACTCCTGCCGCCTAATGCTCGGTGGAGCGCGTACCTGCTCTCCGTAGTTCTGCTGTTCGCGGCTTGGTCGCTTCTACGGCAGGAAGGAGCAGCGCCCGCGGGTCGACCTGACCAGGAGAGGTCCAAAGGGGACCCCCGTGTCCACGCATCTGGT
>DATFFX010000425.1:0-3924 GCA_035249825.1 Gemmatimonadales bacterium
CGGGATCAACCCCGGAGGCATCCTGCATTGCCGGGTGGAGAATTGGGCTCCCCAGCCGAAGGTCGAGGCTGAACACCAGACGGGAGGGGCCTACCACGTCCACGATGTTGGCGAGGTCGGCAAAGGCGTGCAGCGTTTCCAGGCCGATCACGACCTCGCTGGCGCCGCACGAAAGCACCTCGAGCGCCCCGCCGGCCTGATTGGTACCCGCGTCCACCAGCAGCGCGCCGGCAAAGCCGGTGTGGAATTCCGCCAGCTGGCGCAGCAGCGATCGCTGCAGCGCTCCGCCCTGAATAGCGTCCAGGTCCGCTACGTAGCATTCGTGTACACCGAGTGTGGCGTGAAAGGCACGCAGCAGCGCAACCGGATCGCCGGGATGGTCCGGCACCAGGCCCGAGGTGAGTTGGGTGTAGCGCGTTCGATCGCCCGCCTGGGCGTGCACAGCCATGCCACCACTGATGTCCAAAACGGGAATGATCTGCATGTGCTGTTTCCAATCGGCACGAATTGAATGACTCCGCCATCCGCAGTTGTCGGCTGGGATATTGGCGGCGTCAACACCAAGGTGGTACGGCTGGAATCCGGGCCGAACGGGCCGGTGCAGCGAAGCGCGTCTCTGCCATTCGAGATCAAGTATGATCCTGCCGCCCTGGTCACTACGATGCGTCAGGCTGCCCGAAGCATCGGCGGCGGGGCCGAAGATCTGCACGCTGTGACCATGACCGCCGAATTATCGCAGGCATTCCGGACCAAGCGCGAGGGCGTCGGGTTCATTCTCGATGCGCTGAACGCGGCGTTTCCCGACAGCCGTTTCCACATCTACGATGTAGCCGGCAGCTTTGTAGGGCCCGCGAAAGCCCGCGAGCTTCCCTTGGCTGTAGCGGCCGCGAACTGGTCCGCTACGGCAGCGTGGCTCGCCCGGTCCACGCCCACCGCCATTCTCATCGATATCGGGACCACCTCGGCCGACCTCATACCCATCGTGAATGGCAGAGTGGTCGCCCAGGGACGCACCGATCCGGAGCGCCTGCTCAGCGGGGAACTGGTGTATACCGGAACCTTGCGAACCCCCGTGGAAGCCGTTGCACACCGGGTTCCATTATGGGGCGGGATCGCAGGTGTAGCCGGCGACGGCTTCGCCATCATGGGCGACGTCTACCTCTGGCTCGGCCAGCTTCGGCCCGAGGACTATAGCTGTCCAACACCGGACGGAGGCCCACTCACTCGCCAATCTGCCGGCGAGCGCCTTGCACGCGTCGTCTGCGGCGATCGGGACATGCTCGATGAGGCCGCGGTGGATGCCATAGCGGAGACGCTTGCCAGTGCTCAGCGTGAAATGTTAGCCGGCTCCATCGCACGGATTCTCGACCGCTGGCCCCTGATCGACGGTGTGGTGGTCGCCGGTCTCGGTGACTTCATCGGCGCAGAGGCCGCCAGGACTCTTGGCCTCCGCATCATTCCACCCCCTCCCGCACTGGGGCAGCCAGCGCGCCATGCTCCCGCCGCAGCAGTGGCGTGGCTTCTCTGGGACAGCCTGCAGCCATCCCTGTGATTGGAGACTCAGCCCGGGCGCTCAAAGTGATCAAGATCGGCGGTGGACTGGCCGGGATGCCCGGAGCGCTCGACCGCGTGTGTCGGGAAGTCGGTGCGGCCGGCGCGAGCCACACGATACTGGCAGTTCCCGGCGGCGGGCCCTTCGCGGACGCGGTCCGGGAGTTCGATCACTCCCGCGGTTTGTCCTCGGATGCAGCCCACTGGATGGCCATTCTGGGCATGGACCAGTACGCCCATGTACTGGCGGAGCGAATCCCGGGCGCCGTGCTCATCGAGGAGCCCGGCGCCCTGTTTGAGCACTTACATCCGGGGCGTGTCGCAGTCCTGGCGCCATCACGCTGGATGCGCTCCGCCGACGTGTTGCCACACAGCTGGGCCGTCACCAGTGACAGCATCGCCGCTTTCGTGGCCGGTGCGCTCGATGCCACATGCCTGATCCTGATCAAGCCGGCAAAGGACGCGCGTGAGCCGGTAGACCCCTACTTTGCGTCCGCACTGCCGCAGGGCATGCCATGGTCAGTTGTCGGGTGCGACCGGCTGGAAGAGCTGGTGGAAAAGCTCAGCGATTAGCAGAACGCTGCTGGCGTCTGGCATGGGCACCGGAGGTGCCTCGTTTCCTGGTGAGATGTTCCTCGAAACGATCGGCCGGCACCGGCCGACCCACCAGATAGCCCTGAATCTCATCGCAGCCCTGCTTCTGAAGCAGGCTGAGATGACCCTCGGTCTCGACTCCTTCGGCAATGACCCTCAGCCCCAGTGCGTGTCCCATCGCGATGATGGCCGTCGTAATGGCCGCGTCGTCGGGATGGGTGGCGATCTCCCGAATGAAGGAGCGGTCGATTTTCAGCGTGTCCAGCGGGAAATGCTTCAGGTAGCTGAACGACGAGTATCCGGTCCCGAAATCATCGACCGCGAGATGCAGCCCCATGGCTCTGAGCGCGTGCAACGCATCAGTTCCTTCCTTTTGATGATTGACGAGGACGCTCTCGGTCAGCTCCAGGCTGAGATAGCGGGGCTCGAGGCCGCTCGCCTGCAACGCTTCACTGACCGTTCCGCTGAGCCGCCGCTTCAGCTGCCGGCTGGAGAGATTCACTCCCACCCTGATCCGGGGGAAGCCGGCGTCCTGCCAGGCCCGATTCTGCATGCAGGCGGTCCGTAGGATCCATTCTCCCATTGGAACGATCAACCCGTTCTCCTCAGCGATGGGAATGAATTCGGAGGGCAGTAGCAGCCCCAGCTCCGGGTGACGCCAGCGCAGTAGCGCCTCGGCGCCGACCACGGTGCCGGTGTAGGCGTCAACGATCGGCTGGTAGTGGACCTCGAACTCGCTCCTCTCCAGCGCCCGGCGGAGATCGTTCTCCAGGGTCAACCGCTGAAGCGCGGTCGTCGTCATCGACCTGGAGTAGGCCTGGTAACTGTTCCCCCCCTGCTCCTTGGCCTTGTACATGGCGGTATCAGCATGCATCAGCAGGGTGTCGAGGTCCTCGCCGTCGAACGGATAGATGGCGATACCGATGCTCGCGTTGATGAAGATCTCGTGAGTACCTACCCGGACCGGATGGGCAAAGCTGCTGATGAGCCTCCGTGCCAGCTTGGCCGCGTCCTGGGGGTCGTGCAGGCCAGGCATGATGACCGTGAACTCATCGCCACCGAGCCGTGCGACTTCGGGCGCCAGAGTGGCGAGTGCGGGGCCGACTTCGTCCTCACGTTCCCGGCAACAGGAGCGAAGGCGGGAGGCGACATGGCGCAACAGTTGATCTCCCACTTCGTGCCCCAGGGTATCATTGACCCGGCTGAAGTTGTCGAGGTCGATGAAAAATGCCGCTACCATGCGCTGGTTCCGGCTGGCCTGTTCCAGGGCATACGCCAGGCGTTCCTTGTACGACAGGCGGTTGGGCAGACCGGTGAGGCTGTCGTAGTACGCCAGCTCCCGCACCTGATCCAGCATCCGTGCGTTCGCCAGGGCCACGGCGGCCTGGTCGGCCAGCCGGCGCATCTGCACCCGATCCTCCTCGCTGGGCGCGAGTTCGAAGTGCTCACCCAGCGCGATGATTCCTGAAAGCTGGCGTTGATACGACAGCGGCAGAACCAGGAAGGAGGTCGCTCCCAGCTGCACCAGAGGATCCAGGTATGAGGGCGTGTCCAGCCCCCGCCGAAGCTCCAGCACGTCGGAGCCGGTCAGCATGCTCTGCACATCCGCCGCCCTCAGGCTCACCCGGGCAACCTCCCGTTGGCCAGTCTCGAAGTTCTGCACCACGCTGGTCAGCGACTTCGAGCCATCCGGTACCCCGATCGTCACGCTGACGACGCTGCAGGGAAACACATCACGTATCCGAACGAGGATCGTATCCACGATGGCGGTAGCGTCCG
>DATFFX010000426.1:0-8731 GCA_035249825.1 Gemmatimonadales bacterium
GGGAATGATCTCGTTCGGCTCGTGCTCCTTCACCGAGCCTCTTTCCGAGCTCAAGGCGCTGAACCTCCTGCCCGACCGAGTTCAACCAGCGTGAATGAAACCCACGACCCCACTCTCACCTCCTGGGTGGAATCGGCTCAGGGCCACCCGGACTTTCCCATCCAGAATCTTCCCTTCTGCGTGTTCCGAGCGGCACCCGATCTGGCCGCAGCGGTCGGTATTGCGATAGGTGATCAAATTCTCGATGTGGTGGCTGCGGGAGCCGCCGCGCGCTTCACCGGACCTGCCCTACGTGCCGTCGAGGCCTGCGCCACTACGCCGTTGAATTCTGTCATGGCGCTCGGGCGAGATCACTGGAGGGCCTTACGCCACCAGGTCAGCGCACTCCTTGCGCTGCATTCCCCTGCCTATCGTAGCGACCGGCGGCTCGGCGATCGTATCCTCGTGCCCGGTGCCGACGCGGAGCTTCTGCTCCCCGTCAGAGTGGGAGACTACACCGACTTCTACGCCTCCGTGCATCACGCCACGAATGTGGGCAGCATGTTCCGTCCGGACAGTCCCCTGCTCCCGAACTACAAGTGGGTCCCCATTGGATACCACGGTCGAGCTTCGTCGATCGTTCGGAGCGGCACCGCTGTGCGCCGGCCAGAGGGCCAGACCAAGGACCCGGGCGCTGATGCGCCGGTGTTCGGCCCCAGTCGCTCACTGGACTACGAGATGGAGGTGGGATGTTTTGTGGGCCCTGGAAATGTGCTGGGATCTCCAGTACCGGTTGAGCAGGCGGAAGACCACCTCTTTGGCCTCTGTCTGGTGAACGACTGGTCCGCCCGCGACATCCAGGCGTGGGAGTACCAGCCACTGGGACCTTTTCTGGCGAAGAACTTCGCCACCACAGTCTCTCCCTGGGTGGTCACATTCGAGGCGCTGGAACCATTCAGGGTCCCTCAATCCGAACGGCAGAAGGGCGATCCATTGCCCCTTTCTTACCTGCAATCTCACACGAACCTGACCCAGGGAGGTGTGGACGTTACGCTGGAGGTATCGCTGAGTACCGCCGAGATGCGCGAGGCCGGTCTGCCGGCACACCGAGTCAGCCGGAGCAGGATGCGGGAGCTGTACTGGACCCTCGCACAAATGTTTGCCCACCACACCAGCAACGGCTGCAACATGGAAGCAGGGGATCTGTTCGCGACCGGAACAATCTCTGGTTCGGAAAGAGACGCCCGCGGATGCCTGCTCGAGCTGACCTGGCGTGGGACCGAACCCATCAGACTCCCTACAGGCGAGACCCGGAAATTTCTGGAGGATGGAGATGAGGTCATCATGCAGGGCTACTGCGAGCGCCCCGGCGCGGTCCGAATTGGCTTTGGTGAGTGCCGGGGCGTCGTTTTTTCGGGGTGAGCGTCAGTTCTCGCTTTCCTCCTCCGCCGGCTCGGTACCCGAAGATTCCGCTTCGCCCTGCTCCGCCCCGGCACTCATCTCCCGAAGCTCAGCCGTCGCTGCCGGGCTGGCGAGATAGCTGACGGCGAACCTGGTCAGTTGCTTCGCCGGCACGGACTCGGGATCGGCCTGCTTCTTCAGTGCCCAGATACCCAGAACGAAGTCGGCGTCATCGTATCCGCCCTTTTTCCACTGCACACCCTTCGGCAGCACACTGGTGGCAGGAGGAACTGGGCCGTTGAGGGTGACCTTCTTGGCCACCATAGTCACACCGTCCTTCTCGTTGGACCAACGGAGCATGACCATGGGCGCGTTGGGGAGCACGCACGCGGTCACGCGATCCCGCTTGTAGACATCGCATTTGTGTCCGGCAACCGTTGCCGAGCCGGTTTTGTCACCAGTCAGGGTGATGAACGCATCCGAGTCACTATCGCTGGAGCCAAAGTCCGGTGTTCTGACCAGGAGCCTGACATTCTCCTTAAAGCGGGCCTTTGCCGGCCCCTCGAGAGCTGCATACTCGCGTGCGAGGTGGTGACGGAGCGTGGGGCTGACTTCTCCTTCTCCGCGCTGAGTACCCATCGCGTTATACGTATACTGGGAATCGCGGGTGGTAACCGCCAGCATGCGCATGGTGTCCTTCTTACCCGCCAGCTCGAAGGGTGTCACCATGCGCATTATCCAGCGATCACACAATTCGCGTCGACGACCGCAAGACTGGTGGAAAGGTCACCTTCAGCGGTAAGACCGACGACGGTGTGGGCCTGGAGGGTTCTATTGATTGCCACGAGATGATGCGAAGCGAAGGCTGATGTTGGGGCGCTCGAGCCGGTTGTCCGTCCCGAGCGCTCCGTGGGTCAGTCCTTCTGAACGATCCGCGACAGCAGCTGCTGGGCGTACTCCTTATCCCATTCCGCTACGTTCTCGCGCGCAGCCACTTCGACCCGAGTCGTTGTCGAGCTCTCGCGTTTGAGATCTACTGTCACGTCGAGCTCGCCCTTCTTGCCCTTGAACTGCCGCTCCTCGCCAGCGCTCTCCGAGTCCTCGAGGGCAATACCTTCCTCGTTCAGGACGCTTCGCGCCCGGGAGGAGACGTCCTCAATCGAGCCCTCCACTATCGACTCCGCTCCACGTGAGGTCAGGTAAATGCCCGCTCCGGCACCCGCCGCGGCCGCAGCCGCCATGCATCCTACTGAGGAGACCAACAACAGCAGCATCAGAAGCCATTTGCCAGGCGTTATCATCTTGCCAGTCATATCGATACCTCCTGCCCGAGTAGTCTCTACTGCCAAGCCAGCGGCTCAGTTTAGACTCTCCCCCGGCAACGGTCCACCGCCTGCGTCACCGCGCAGGCGTAAGCCGCGTCAATTCCCTTTCGCCCCGGACCGCCGCGCGCCATACTTACGGTTTCGGCAATGATGAGGCCCCCGCTGTGACCCAATTCTTGAAGACAACACAAATCCCCACCAATGGCGCCCGAACCCTGCCGAGGCGCTACTACGTGGCACCCGAGATTCTCGCGGAGGAAGTGGAGAAGATCTTTACCCAACGATGGTTGTGCGTTGGGCGGGAGGCGCGAATCGCCGGCCCCGGAGACTACTTCCTGCAGCAGGTAGGTAAGGAGAGCATCATCGTATTGCGCGATCAGCAGGGAACAATCCACGCCTACTACAATGTCTGCCGACATCGGGGAACCCGCCTGTGCGAGGATCACACCGGCAGGTTATCGGAAACGATCCAGTGTCCCTATCACGCGTGGACCTACGCTCTCGACGGACGACTCATCGGCGCTCCGTCCGCTAATGAGATCGAAGGCTTCAGCAAGGCCGATTATCCCCTGCACCGGGTAGCGGTGCAGAGTTGGGAAGGCTTTCTGTTTATCAACCTGGCGGACTCTCCGGAGCCGTTCGGATCGGCCTATGAGCCCCTGATCGGCCGCTTCGAGCGCTTCAACCTTCCCACACTGGCCGTGGGTCGCGCCGTCGAATACCAGGTGAAGGCGAATTGGAAGTTGCTGTTTCAGAACTACTCCGAGTGTTATCACTGCGGTCCGGTTCATCCGACGCTCGCGAGACTGACCCCGCCCACGAGCGGCGAGAATGACCTCATCAGCGGCCCGATTACCGGCGGCTTCATGGTCATCAACGAGGGGCACCAGAGCCTCACCATGAGCGGCCGGTCGTGTGGAGTCATGGTCGGGGACCTGCCCGAGGAGGACCACCGCCGGGTGTACTACTACGCGATTTTCCCGAACATGCTCCTGAGCCTGCACCCGGATTACGTCATGTTCCACACGCTCTGGCCCGAGGCGCCGGACCTCACCCGTATCTTCTGTTCCTGGCTGTTTCACCCCAGGACGTTGAACAATTCCGCGTACGATCCTGAAGATGGAATCGCGTTCTGGGACATGACCAATCGACAGGATTGGCATATATGCGAACAGAGTCAACTCGGGGTGCAGTCGCGCGCCTATCAGCCGGGGCCCTACTCGAGGCGCGAGAGTCTGTCGGTGCAGTTCGACCGTGAGGTGCTGAAGGCGCTAGGGGATCAGTAGGCCCACGGTCCTACCGACGGCGAAGATCACGCAGGATCTCGCGGGCAGCGTTGTAACCGCAGGCTCCCATCACACCGCCACCGGGGTGAGTAGCGGCCCCGCACAGGTAGAGCCCGCGCACCGGCGTTCGATAATCGGCATAGCCGGGGACCGGCCGCATGAAGGAGAGACTGCTCAGCGACATGGAGCCCTGCATGATGTTCCCGCCGGTAAGACCGAAGCGCTTTTCCAGATCGGTAGGAGCCAGCACCTGCCGCCCCAACACTGATCGCCTGAAGTTGGGAGCATACTCGTTCATCAGATCGAAGCATCGCTCCGCGTATTTCTCCTTCTCATCCTGAAGCGAAAGGCCTGGAGCAAGTTTGTAAGGAAAGTACTGCGTGAACATCGACATCACGTGCTTGCCGGGCGGTGCCAGCGTATCGTCGAGCACTGAGGGAATGGTGGCTTCGATGATTGGATACTCCGAGGGGCACCCGTACTTGGCGCTATCGTACGCCCGCTCTATGTAAGCCATCGTCGGAGAGATGTGAATCGTTCCGCGATGCTGCAGACCCGGCTCCGTTCCCGGCAGGGCCTTGAAGTCGGGTAGCTCGCTGAGCGAGACGTTGATTTTCAGGCTGGCGCTGCTGTAATCGATGTTGCGGACAGCCTCCACGAACTCTGGAGGCAGGCCCTCGCCATTCAGCAGCTTCAGAAAGGTGACGTTTGCATCGGCTCCCGAGGCGACCCGGCGGCACCTGATCTCGGTACCATCCTTGAGAACTACGCCGGCAACATGCCCTCCCGCCACGAGGATTCGGCTCACTTCCGAGCTGGTACGGATCTCGGCTCCGTTTTCCAGCGCCGCGCCGGCTATCGCATTGCTGATGCCTCCCATGCCCCCTCTGACATACCCCCAAACCCCTCGAACCCCCTCACACTCCCCCATCACATGGTGGAACAGCACGTAGGCGGTGCCGGGCATCGATGGCGATGCCATGGCGCCGATGATAGCATCAGTGGCCAGGGTGACCTTGAGCTGCTCTGACTCGAACCAGCGATCCAGGATGGGAGTGGCGGCCCCGGTCAGAATTTCTATTGCCCGCTGGCCGTCTTTGCCCAGCCTGGCGAAACCGAGTCCCAGTTTGGCGAGCTGCAGGAGGTTCCCGGGCCGCAACGACCACGGGTTCGGCGGTGTCTGGGTCAGAGTCGGCTCGATGAACGCCGCTACGCGACCGAGCATCTGTTCGTATCGGGGTAATGCCGCTGCATCCTTGGCGGAGAACTTCGAGATCTCCTTCTGAGTGAGGGCCTTGTTCGGCCCGAGCATGAGGTACCGACCATCGGGAAACGGCGTGAACGAGGATGGATTCCGGGGCAGCATCTTGAAGCCGTGCCGCTTCAGATCGAGATCGCGAATGATCTCCGGACGAAGAAGGCTGTTGACGTACGCCGCGGTAGACACTTTGAAGCCCGGCCAAAGCTCCTCGGTGACGCAGGCGCCACCGAGTACCTCGCGACGTTCCAGCACGAGAACCTTGACCCCCGCGCGGGCCAGGTAGGCAGCGGTGACCAGGCCATTATGGCCACCACCGATGACGATCAGATCGTATGTGGCGGGCATGAACCCCCGGCAATGCTACGGCGCGAGCTGAATTTCAGTCCTCGCGTAGATATAGCGGCCATTGTACCCGAACGGGGAAGCAGCCGCCCATGGAAAGATCCCGAAGTTGTCGTTGAAGTCCTTGGCGGTGCTGCCGTCGGTGTCCACCACAACCTGCGAGCTGGGTTGGTCGGGATAGATGTCGAACAGGTTCCTGACACCGAGCGCGAGCTGGAAGAAGTTGAACCGGTAGCCCACCTCGGCGTCCACCAGCCCCTTCCCTCCGTAATTCTCACGACAGAGATCGCAGAAGCCCGGTTGGGCCGAGGAGAACCCTCCATAGTATGAGAAGCGACCAAGGGCGCTGAGTCGGCTCATCGTCAAGTTGGCCTGGAGCGTCCCGCGCCAGTCCGGCCTCTCATCCTCGATGCCGATCGCGGTCACCGAATCGAGCAGCCCTGGCTCGCTGGAGCCGGCATCCACCAGCACCTGCGGCAACGGATCGACGTTCCTGATCGTGTTGCGGGTGACGTTGAAAGACGCCGTGAGATCGAGAGTGCCGCCCGGGCCAGCCGGGACCCGGAGGTTGCCTGCGATATCCACCCCCTGAGCGCGCGTATCCAGACCATTCGTGAAGTACTGGACTGCCTGGATCGAGCTGAACCCCGCCGCGCTGAGGATATCCACCGTCACAGCGTCGTCGAAGGTCGCTCCCAGCAGGATCTGGTTGTTGATCCGGATGTGAAAGTAGTCGGCCGTGATGGTCAGATTCGGCACCGGAGTTACCACCACCCCACCGCTGAAATTGAACGCGGTCTCCTCTTCGAGCGGCCTGGATCCGAGTGCCAGAGCGGCCGGGTGGTCCACCGGAAAGACTCCGACGTCAACAAACTCACCTTCAATGACGTTGGTGGTGACCTTGCCGAAAGCGATCTGGCTCAAGCCCGGCGCACGGAACCCGGTGCTCGCTGCGGCTCGGAACGTGACCCGCTGGGAGGGCTGATAGCGCAGCGCCAGCTTACCGGTGAGTCGCTCGCCGAAGTCGCTGTAGCTCTCGAGCCGCGCGGCCACATTGGCCAGCAATTGAGGTGTAAGGTCGGTTTCGGCGTCGGCATAGATGCCGAAATTGGTGCGGTTCCGGTCCGTGGCATCCGTCGGAGTGAAGCCGGGAAAGACCGACGAACCAGATGCCGCGACATCGGCACTGTCCTGATCCAGATGGAATCCATTGATGTAGGAGGCGAGCTCACCCTCGCGGATAGCATATCGCTCACGGCGGAACGCCACCCCGAACGCCAGGTTCACCGGGGCACGAAGTCCGAGGCTCACCGGACGGGCCACATTGAGGCCGGTCACCACCTCCTCCCGCAATACCCGTCCGGCAAAGAATGCCAGCTGGTTGGGAATCCCCGGATCGTCGGGCGTCCCCAGCACCCGGTCTGCGCCCGGAGCACAGGGAGTATCCAGACAGGGGCCGAGCGAGGCATTAAGCGTGTTACGGATGTTGTAGTCGAAATGATTGTGCCCGAACTGGCCGCCCACATCGTAATTCCACCCGGACACCACGCCCCGAAGACCAGCCGCCGCGGAGTAATCGGTCGGCTTGCCGTTGATCTCGGGGAGAAAGCCGAGTGGATAAATCTCCTGCCAGTTGCGGTTGTTCCCAGCGGTCCGGCGGTACCCATTTCCGGTTCCATCCCGGTGGCTGTACCCGCCGAAGCTGTAGATCTCGCTGCTTCCCGCCTCATTCACCGGCATGCGGAAATTGGCGAAGCCCAGGATGTCCTGCTCCAGCCCATCGCCCCAGTGGTGGTTCGGCTGCGGCACAGGATTGTTCTTCTGCACCACTTGGCCCTTCTCGTTGATGACATCTGGAGTACCGGTTACGGCATCCTCGAACGGATCGGCCCAGGCGCGGTTGGTGGGCTGCCGATCACGGAACTCGCCGAACAGGCCCAGCGATCCCCGGCCGATCGGGACGCCCCACCCGCCGTTGACCGTTACCGTCGTACCGTCATCGGGATAATCGGCTGTAACGTAGCGTCCGACATCGCCATTGACGAAAGGAGAGAAGGCTCCGTCCTTGAGCACCAGGTTGACCACACCGGCAATCGCGTCGGAGCCGTACTGCGCTGCCGCTCCGTCGCGCAGCACCTCGATCCGGTCCAACGCACTCGAGGGGAGCGTGTTCAGGTCCACGCCGCTGGAGCCGGCACCCATGCCGTAATTGAAGCTGTTGACCACTGCGGTCTGGTGCCGCCGCCAGCCATTCAAGAGCACGAGTGTGTGATCGGGACTCAGGCCGCGGAGGGTGAAGGGACGGACGATGTCGCCGGCGTCGGTCACGCTCTGTCGAGGGAAGTTGATCGATGGAGCCACTGCCTGGAGGATGACGCTGGTTTCGGTACTACCCTGCTGTTGCAGCTCGGTTGCCGGGAAAACGTCGACCGGAACGGCCAGTTCCTCGGACGCGGTGTGCCGGCCCCTGGAGCCGATGACCACATCGATAGGGGCCAGTTGCACCGTGCTTCGCGCCAGCGTGAAATCCTGCCGGGCTTCGTCACCGGGCCCCACGGTCACATCGGCGCTTGCCGCCTGGAAGCCGATCAGACGTGCTCGGACGGTCCGCTGCCCGGGAGGCACACCGCGGATCTCGTATTCGCCCTGGTTTCCGGTTGTTGTCCGTAGGCCGGTGCCGTCCACCGTAATGGCAGCGTTGGACAGAGATGAGCCGGCGCTATCCGTGACGGCACCGCGTATTGTACCCGATTGCGCCAGAAGGGACGATGCTGTGGCGGCGATGGTGAGGGCGCAGGCCACCGTGCGAACGATATATCGTATCACAGGTCCTCCACGTGACGTGGTTTGACGACCGCCCGGAGTTTTCCGTCCGCGTACTGGAGTTCTACCGAGGAGCATGGAGGTGCAGAAATGTGTACGGCAAGTACCTAAATACGCCCTGTAGGGGGGAGCGTCAAGTGAATCGAGCAGCTGTCAGTAGACGGAGAGGCTGGAGATATCGAGGTCGTTCTCCAGGGTCCACATGATAGCCTGCCCTGGCTGAACCAGAATCGCCTCGCTGGTAAATGGACGCCCCGCCACAGGCAGGGCCCGCAGACGAACACTGCCCCCGGTATACAGGCGCTGGGATGGAA
>DATFFX010000427.1:0-6459 GCA_035249825.1 Gemmatimonadales bacterium
CTACCAGCCGATCGAGGATTACGGGGCATCGGCAACCTGCGAACAGCAGCGCTCGTGGCGCGGTGGCAATGCGCGATGCTGGCGATGGCCACCCGCCGCGATCAGATTTGATTGACCCGCCGCCGCAGGCACGTGGTTGAGATCCCGACACAACTCGCTGATGGAGGCTCCGGGAAAGCTGCGAAGTCTGGGGTGGGCTAAAGCCGAGAAACTACGGCAGGCTGGCAATAGGCAAAAGCCCAGCAACAGCTGAGTCGTGCCGGGCTTCATTGCCCCTCCTAGGCTCTCGGTCGGCAGCGGCCCCACTGTCGAATACCACTCCCGCCGTCCGACATTCAAGGAAGCCCTGCTCCGTACAGGGAGCACCACCCACCCCCATCCACCGGAGCGTCACGATGCTGCTGATCCGCGAGGTGTTCCACTGCCGGCCCGGCAAGGTCCGCCCCCTGCTCGAGAAGTTTCAGGCGATGAACCGCATCATGGCCAATGCTGGCCAGGGCAACATGCGCCTGATGACCGACTTCAGCGGCGAGCGCTACTGGACCCTGGTTGCCGAGTTCGAGACACCCGGCATGGCTGAGTTCGAGAAGATGATGCAGGGCGAGGGGATGAGCGAGGCGGATACGAAGGAGTTCGAGCGCCTCATGGAGGGGTACCATGACCTGATCGACAGCGGGCACCGGGAGATCTACCGGCTGGAGCCGGCCACGAAGGGGTGATCGGAATCGCACTTGGCGCGCTGGGAACCGTTGCTCAGCCCTCTGCGGCGCTCGAGCGGAGATCCTAGCTCTCCAGCACGAGACCCATCGCGACTTCTCTTCTCCTGACCCGTTCGATGGCTTCGTTCACTCGTGCGAGCGGCAAGACATCGACGATAGCCGCGATGACATGCTTCGACGAGAACGCGAGCATCTGCACATCGCCCCGAACCTGCTGATCGCGACCTGGAACCGTTCCACCGGGAAGTGATGGAACTCGGCGTCGGCCTGCTCGAAGGTGACGTTGTGCGACCCCGCAGCCTCCGCTGACCGGCGGGCTCGCTCGATCATCGGCGCGGACACGTCCACCCCAACCACACTCCTGGCCACCGCCAATCGCGCGGCATCACGGGTGGTCTCCCCGGCTCCACAGCCGATGTCGAGGACGTGGTCGTGTGGGCCAATGCCGTAGGCGCGACGCAGTACCTCGGCGTGCATCCGCAGTTCGGCATCGCAGTCGATCGCTCTCACCTCCAGAAGCACTGCCACTTGTAGGTGAGCGTGACCTTCTTCCCGGGCGCCACCTTCGTCACAATCTTTCCCCGCTGCACCCCGGTTTTTTCAACCACTCAGTAGCTTTGCCCAACCACCTCGCTGATTTGGTGGACTCCGGGCAGTCCGGTAACAATTACACCGTCTGACCCGGCCCCCTCATCTGGGCATCTAGCGCGTCGAGTGCCCGCACTATGGCATCGGCTTTCTCGCGCGGCTCCTCGGGGTCATCCACGCTGTGAATCCCCAGAACCCCGCCACGAGTCACCACATAGACAGAGACTCCCTCAGGCCTCTGTGTCCACTCCTCAACGCGCCACTTAGGGCCCCCTGGTCTGTAATCGTGTGCCAGCTTCCTCGCGAGTTCCTCGCGTTGCCGGTCCCTCCACAGATCAGGCCCTTCCTCTCTGAGTCTTTCCGCGAGCCAGCTCTCAGCTTCCATCTTGGATCGTATCGGTGACACAAGACCCTTCCTTCCCTTGACCGGGTGGCGGCTTCTGCCCGAACGCTTCAACTTCCTTCAAGCCAGAATGCAATTCAGCTTCCCACCGATTACCCGCTCTCTTGTAGCGTTGGAACTTGCAGCCTGCTGTGCTGGTGGGCTTCTCCTTACGGCGCTCGCTCCCAGCGTACCAGCGACACGACCAGATCTGCCCAGAGAGCCGGGCTGCGCGATGCACCCGGGGCTGGCGGCTCGAATGTGTACCGGGCTCGCCCATCAGTGAAGGTCCAACCTGAGCCACTGCGTCCGGCGTAGCGCAGCTGTGCTGGAGGCAACGGTCCGCGGGTGAGGCGAAGGCTGCCGTTCCCGTTCTCGACCGAAGAAACGGTCACGTCGTCGTCGTACCGCCCGGCGAACATGGTGAGGTCGCCCGGGCCCGGGCCGGCGGGGCGCTGCCGGTGGGGGCCGAGAGCAGCTTCCACCACGGCCGCTGCGCCCACGTCTGGACGGGTCGGGCCTTGGGTGTTGATGAGCACCGTGATGTTCAGCGAATCATCCGGCAGGTAGGCTGTGAACGTGGTAAAGCCATCGATGTCACCGCCGTGGTGCACGGCCGGATGGCCAGCCAGGTCGCTGAGCGCCACCCCCAGGCCATGGCGAGTACGCCTGCCGCCCGCCACGGTTCCCGGGGTAACCATTTCGGCATACAGAGCATGGGCGAGCATCCGCCCGCCCCGGCGGGCGTGCAGCGCGGCATTCCAGGCCGTGAGATCCCCCGCGGTTCCGCAGAACCCGCCGGCAGCGTACGGCAGGTGGGGACTGATGAATGCCGCGGGCCGCAGCCCGCCCGGCGTGGCCGCGTACCCGCGCGCCAGGTGGCGCACCAGCGCCTGGGGATCGCAGAAGTGTGCCTGGGCGGCTCCGGCGGGGCGGAGCACCCGTTGCTCTACGTACGTCGCATAGGGTTGTCCGCTCACCTGTTCGATCAGCAGACCGAGCAGGGCAAAGCCGGTGTTGCTGTAGCGCATCTGCTCGCCGGGCTCGAAGTAGAAAGGCGTGGTGGCGATCAGAGCGACGAGGCTGTCTGGTGGCAGGTCGAGTCGTTTGAGTGCTGGAATGCGCGGTGATTCGGCATAGTCGGGGATGCCGGACGTGTGGGAAAGGAGTTGCCGCACGGTAATCGTCCGACCCTGAACCGGGGCGTTCGGGAGGTACTGGGTGATCGGCGCCTCGAGATCGACGCGGCCGTCCTGCACCAGCGTGAGCACGGCCGCTGCGGTGAACTGTTTGGTGACCGATGCGAGCTGGAAGACGTGGCTCACGGTCATCCGCACGTCATTCTCGAGGTCCGCCGAGCCATACCCCCGCGCAAGCAAGGTGTCCCTGCCGTGGACTGCGATGACGACCATCCCGGCCAACACCTTCCGCCCGATCGCCTCGCGGGCGATCGAGTCAACGACTGCGGCCACCCGTTCTCGGCGCACCTGTTGCCCCGCGCTGTCCTGCGCTTGAGCGGTGAAGGGTACGGCGAGCAGGATCATGGTGGCCAGGGCGGATCGGAGCATGGAGGCAAAGCTAACTGATCCGTCTGGCGGTATTCGCAATATGAGAGACTGGAGCTCCCCGGGTATCGGTCGATGCCTCGCGCTTCGTCGCCAACGGGCCGCGGTTGACGCCATTTTCCGGGCTGAGCCGTTAGGCAACAGATCGGCCGACTACGGCAAACTCCGGCGGTCTTGCTCGCCGAACGGAACCCAACGGTGCCGGCAGGCCGGACAAGCCGCCGTCGGATCGGCGCCGGCGATCGGAGTTCGGGGGTGGCCGCTGTGCCCGCACGCCGGGCACGGCCCCGGGACCCGAGGATGCCAGGGGTTGGTGCACCCCCACGCGTAGCGACCCGCGCCGATATCGCGAACCGGTACCATTGGGTAGCCATCCTCCGCGCAGGTAGGCACGACTACTCCTCCAGCGCCACCGCGAGCCTTGACCGCTGCTCAACTGGCATGATGGCCGTAATTGCACAGGTTGTTCCCCGAGAACACCGTGTGCCCAAATTCGCACAAGCGAGCCGGGGCAGCCGGCCGGTTCCTCCGGAACATCCCGAAGGTGTCCAGCTCCCGAACCCATTCGAATTTTCGCTGGATGAACGCAAGGATTCCCATGATCTTCCCCCTGTTGAGGCTGTCGCTGCGCTGACAATTCACATCTTGCCCCGGCGGAGGCCGCAACGGCGGGCTCATCCGAAGACGAGCCGGCCGTTGCCATACATCCGTGTGGCTTTGCGCCGCACGCCGGTTACTGGCCGAGTCTTGCTACGTTTTCAGCTGCCGGACCCTTTTGACCCGCCACGACGTCGAACTCTACCGGTCACCCTCGCTCAGGCTCTTGAAGCCCTGGCCCTGGATCGCCGAATGATGGACGAAGCAGTCCTTCTGACAGTCCGCGGGCGTGATGAAGCCGAAGCCCTTGGCGTCGTTGAACCATTTGACCATGCCAGTAGTGCGCATCGTCCCTACTCCTTACCAATGGTGTAATCGAAGGTGCGGCCCTCCTACCGACGAGTGATCCACTCCCGCCACAGGGCACGGTCCAGCTCCCAGGTCGCCCGCCGCCGGGCGCGCACGCCGGCGAAGGCGCGATAGGTCACGGCCGAAACCGCGGCGGCCAGCGCCACCGCGAGGAATGCAAGAAAAATTGTCGAAGTCATGTGTCCGCTCTCCCGGTCTGCGGCGTGCGATCAACGGCGCGAAAATGCAGCGGGTCCCTGAGGCTCTGCAATTCCCGATAGTAGTAAAGGGGCGTCGGCCTCCTGCCGTCGAACCTCAGCCGCTTGAGAAATGCGACTTCGCCCTCGGTCGCGCCGCCGCTGAGGGTGGAATCCTGAAGAAATTCGGTGAAGCCGGGTTCTTCGCCGGCCAATTGGCCGGGTTCCCGCTCGACGAACTCGAATCGTTTCACATTTCCGGAGACGACCCTGGGGTTCAGGGCGATGTCGAGAGCAAAGGTCGCGAGGTCGATGTCCCAGGACTCGATCAGCGGCTCCAGGAACGCGACGCACTGTTCCTGGGATAGATGGAAAATGTCGGTATCCAGGAACTCGAGGACGATGACGCGCATCTCCTCAAAGCTTCGGCCGCTGAGGTCCGCGACCATGCGGAGCCAGTATTCGTTGCCCAGCTCTTCCTTGGCCACGGCCGTGACCACGTCCAGCAGCCGTTGGGTGACGAGCCGCTCGAGCTCACCGAAGGGTTGCGCGTCGAAAATCGCGCGGACGTGCCGTTCCCTGTCGGGGTGACACTTGCGGAGGATCAACTCGCGCACTTCCCGAAACAGGGGTACTGGCTCTTCCCCCAGCTCTCGCTTCAACTCCGCCTTCCGCTGGACCCCGGCCAACCGCGCCAGCTCCCCGCTCGGCAGCTTCAGGAACCGGTCCATCTTGTCATAGATGTCGGTGCGGCTCGGAGCGGGTGGCGCCTTCCTCCGGGTCAGGAGCTGCGAGATGTAGGACTCGGTCACTTGGGCGGCGCGTGCGAGCTCGCGTTGCTCCAAGCCGAATTCTTCCAGTCGCTGCCGAATCACGAACGACACGTCCATGAGAGATTCTCCAAACCTGAGCTATTGCCGTTACCTGAAAAGTTAAGCTTTGTCGCCCAATATTGCTAGTACATACTTAACTTGACAAGTGTAGTACAGGAAGGTACTATGCGCATGTGAAACCGCACCGGTCAAGTACCTCTTAACCCCCAATAATCAAGGAGTTATCTATGTATGCTCGCAATGTCACGCTGCATCTGAAACCCAATAGTGTCAGCGAGTTCACCCAGACCTTCGAGAAGGACATCCTGCCACTCCTGCGCAAGCAGAAGGGCTTCACGGACGAGATCACCTTCCTCGCCAAGGACGGCCGGGATGCGATCGCCATCAGCTTGTGGGATCGCAAGGAAAGCGCGGATCAGTACAGCCGCGATACCTATCCCCAGGTGCTCAAGGGCCTGACGAGCTTGGTTGAAGGCACGCCCGAGGTGCAGGCGTATGAGGTCGGCAACTCGACCTTCCACAAGATCGCCTCACAGGTCTAAGTCTGGCCGGCAGGCTGGCAGGCCGGGGGGGCACCAAGCGCCCCCCGGGTCTCGCTGCCGCAGACCCGATTGAGCAAGCAAGCCACCGACCCAGCGGGGAGGGTACCAATGTCCACTGCCACCAAGGCCAGACCCAAGATCAAGATCCAACCCCTCGAGGACCGTGCGGTGATCCTGCCGGCCGAGGAGGCGGAATCCATGCGCGGCCCGCTGTACATCCCGGACACGGCCAAGGAGAAGCCCACCCAGGGCGAAGTCCTCGCCGTCGGACCGGGTCGAATCGAGAAGGGCGCGCGGATCCCGATGGAGGTCAAGGCCGGCGACCAGGTCATCTACGGCAAGTACAGCGGGACGCCCTATCAGGTGGGCGATGACGAATTGATCATCATCAAGGCGTCCGACATTCTGGCCAAGATCGGTTGAGCAGCCAACTCAGACGGAGTGAACCCATATGTCCGCGAAAGAACTGCAGTTCAGCATCGACGCCCGCGCCCGGCTCAAGCGCGGCGTCGACGCCCTGGCCGAGGCGGTGAAGATCACCCTCGGCCCCAAGGGCCGGAACGTCGTCATCGACAAGAAGTTCGGCTCACCGACCATCACCAAGGACGGGGTGACCGTCGCCAAGGAGATCGAGCTGTCGGATCCGGTGGAGAACATGGGCGCGCAGATGGTGAAGGAGGTCGCCACC
>DATFFX010000428.1:0-2729 GCA_035249825.1 Gemmatimonadales bacterium
TGAAGGTTTGCCCGTTGCGGCGGCTCAGTCGGGCGCAGGCGGGAGTGCTGACGCAGGCGCGGCTGCCGTGCTCGTGAGAGGCCAGTTCAAGTCAGTAGCCCACGAGACCAAGGGAAGCGCCACTATCTATCGGCTGGTCGATGGCAAGCGGGTACTCCGGCTCACGGAGTTCGCCACATCCAACGGGCCCGATGTCCGGGTCTATCTGATCGCCGCCCCCGATGCCGCCGACAACGAGACGGTGAAGAAGGCTGCATTCGTGGAGCTCGGGAAGCTGAAAGGGACAGATGGGGATCAGAACTATGATGTCCCCGCCGATCTCGATATCGACAAGTATCGCGCGGTCAACATATGGTGCCGTCGCTTCGCGGTGAATTTCGGCACCGCGGCACTCACACCCGCATCCTGATCAGGAGTTGGCCATGTCGCGCGCACGCGCAGTACCGATCCTGCTTTCTCTTGCGGCTTACCTGGCGCCTGCCCAAGCCCGCGCGCAGTATGAACAGCCCTGGATAGGGCGAGGAATTCCCTCCCAGCAGGGCACCAGCGAGAATCAGCTCCGCGTGGCACAGCGGTCGCTCTCGGCAGCAGGCGTGCGGAGACAGGCTGCCCCTCAGGCTGCGGGGCGTGCCACCCGGTTCATGATCCGAGTCGAGAACATCTCGAAGGGCGAGGCGCTCGAGCTGTCCAACGCACAGTCGGCGCCGTTCGTTTCCGCTCCCGTACTGTGGGTAGTCCATACCGGGAGCACCAACCCCATCTTTACAGGCGGTCAGCGGGATAGCGGCGAGGGCCTCGAGCTACTGGCCGAGACGGGCGACCCATCAAAGCTGGTCCAGTCGCTGGCGAGAAAGTCTGGTATCGTCGCCGCAGGAGCATATGCCAGGCCAGTCGGAGCCACTGCCCAAGGGCCTCTGACACCCGGCCAGAGGTACGAATTCCAGATCTATGCCCAGCCGGGGATGGTGCTCTCTACTGCCTGGATGTTTGGCCAGTCAAACGATCTCTTCTACTCCAACGATCGTCCGATTCCCCTGTTCAGTTCCAGCGGCAAGCCGCGCTCGCCCGAAATCACCACGCAACTGTTCCTCTGGGACGCCGGTACCGAGGTGAACGAGGAACCTGGGCTCGGCCCGAGCCAGGGACCCCGCCAGACGACCCCTGACGCTGGTGTGACCGAGTCGCAGGGGATCGCGCATGTCCGCGACCAATACACCTATCCCCGCATCGGCGATGTGCTCCGGGTGACTGTCACGCCAGTCGCCGAGTCCGTGAGCGCCAAATGAGTGACAGGTGAAAGGTGACTCCAACCACCGACCTCGAGACGACGATGCCCTCTTCCCACTACGATGTCATCATCATCGGCACTGGCGCCGGCGGCGGGACCCTCGCCCACCGGCTGGCATCCTCGGGCAAACACATTCTGTTGCTGGAGCGAGGTGACTACGTGCCCCGGGAGGTGGACAACTGGAGCACGCGGGCGGTCAATCTGAACGGGAAGTACCAGGCCAGGGAAAAATGGCGCGACCAGGCAGGCCAGGAGCTGCATCCGCACACCAACTACTGGGTGGGCGGAAACACCAAGTTCTATGGAGCTGCACTGTTTCGGCTGCGCCGCGAAGACTTCGGAGTCCTCGAGCATCACGGCGGCATCTCTCCTGCGTGGCCGATCACCTATGAAGACCTGGAGCCGTACTACACTGAGGCCGAGCTACTCTACCAGGTCCACGGCGAGCGGGGAGAGGATCCTACGGAGCCACCCGCGAGCGCGGGGTACGGCTACCCAGCCGTCAGTCACGAGCCCCGAATTCAGCAGCTGAGCGACGACTTTGCTCGCCTTGGCTACAAGCCGTTTCACACGCCACTCGGCATCATGCTGGACGAGCGGAACCGGCATCGGAGCCGCTGCATCCGCTGTGCCACCTGCGACGGCCATCCCTGCCTGGTAAATGCGAAGTCGGATGCTCAGGTAGTTTGCGTCGACCCCGCACTGGAGTACGACAACGTCAGTTTGCTGACCAATGCCTATGTCTCGCGGCTGGAGACCAGCGCTTCGGGCCGAGAGGTGACCCGGGTCCTGGTCGATCGGGACGGCAGGCGCGAGAGCTACAGCGCCGACATCGTGGTTGTATCCTGTGGCGCGATCAACTCCGCCGCGCTGCTGCTGCGCTCGGCCAGTGATCGGCATTCTCGCGGTCTGGCCAACGGGTCGGACGTGGTGGGACGCCACTACATGGGCCACATCAACTCGGTCCTGATGGCGTTGTCCCGCTGTCCTAACCCCACAGTGTTCCAGAAGAGCCTTGCGGTAAACGATTTCTACTTCGGATCTCCGGAATGGGCCTTTCCTATGGGCCACATTTCCTTCGTCGGCAAGCTCGATGGCGTGACCCTGTCGGCTGGGGCTCCGGCGATCGCTCCCGGATGGACGCTCGATCTCATGGGCAAACATTCACTCGACTTTTGGCTTACCTCGGAGGATTTGCCCGATCCCGAGAACCGGGTGACGCTGGATCGAGAAGGCAGAATCGTCCTGACGTATACGCCCAACAACGGTGAGGGGCACAAGCGTCTCATCGCCAAGTTGGAGCAGATGATGCAGCAGCAGTCGAAGTGCGCTCTTCACGGCCGCGAGTGCCATCAGGGGCTCTTCTCCCGGAATCTTTTCGTCGGTCAGCGGATTCCCCTGGCTGGTGTGGCTCACCAGAACGGTACGATCCGGTTTGGGC